>JBJTAW010000084.1:0-4095 GCA_046091025.1 Chakrabartia sp.
GGGCGGCATTACAGTCATGTTTCTAGCCGGAGTTCCCTTGCGCCTATTTGTGGGGTCAGGCCTCGCCTTTGCCGCGGCCCTGCCGATCATTTTCAGCATATTGCATGACTATCAAAAGAAACGCGTTCTCATTTTCCTTAACCCTGAGGACGACGCGCTGGGCTCGGGCTATCACATCACCCAATCAAAAATTGCGATTGGGTCTGGCGGGCTGTTTGGTAAAGGTTTCTTGAACGGCACGCAAAGCCATCTCGACTATCTGCCTGAAGGGCACACCGATTTCGTCTTTGCTACTATGGCCGAAGAATGGGGCTTTGTTGGCGGACTAGCGGTGATTGGCGCCTTTGTTCTTGTCGGGCGATGGGGCCTCAACGTCGCCAATCGCGCAACCACGCGCTTTGGCAAGCTGACAGCTGCCGGCTTGTCTATGACTATCTTTTATTATGTCACAATCAACTTGCTGATGGTCATGGGCCTAGCCCCCGTAGTGGGCATCCCCCTCCCCCTTGTCTCCCATGGTGGAACGGCAATGCTCACGGTGATGCTCTGCCTTGGCACCATGATGTCAATCGATCGCAACAGCCGCATCCGTGGCAGCCTATAAGCAATTCTGAATTGGGCATTGCAATGCCATAGGGGCACTGCTAATGGCCCGACCTCGTAGATGGAATCCCGCCCCTTTGGTCGTGTTTTCCGGCGGTGTGGACGCATAGCTCAGTTGGTAGAGCAGCTGACTCTTAATCAGCGGGTCCTAGGTTCGAGCCCTAGTGCGTCCACCATTTCCTTCAATTAAATCAATGATTTAGTCGGTGGCGGGGGTCGATCCCTGCTGCCAGGTGAAAGTCATAAACAGGTATAAACTGTTTGCGTTAAAAATGGGCAGGTCATAGCCTGCCCTTAATTGCTCCGCTTTTAGGCCTGCTCCTCTGAGCCCTACGCCGATCAATCTATGCAACTAGCTCCATTAGCTTACCGTAATCGGTAACGACATCGTACTTCACCCGATCTTCGGTGAATCGCTGGTTGATCTCGTCGAAAAATTTCCGGGCGCACTCGATCTTCGTTTTCTCGATCTCCCGCAGCTTCATCGAAGACATCGTGCCTTTGGTCTCAGCTACGAAATAGATGTGCCGCACGCTGCCAGCCTTGAACGATAGCGCCCAGTCCGGATTGTAATCCCCGACAGGGGTCGGGATCATGAACCCCCGCGGTAGCTTGGCGTACACGACGACTTCGCTGCTCGTGTCCAGCTCTTTGACGAATTCTCTTTCGACATCCGAATCCGTGATTGCGTAGTCATAGACATGGTTCTTGAGCTTCGCCGAGGCGCGAGAGAAGTCCTGCCCGGTCTGGTTGGCAGTGAAAATGTCGACGTCGTAACGCTCCTCGACTTCGTCGTAGGCCAAGCGCTCGATGACCATGGCAGCCTTCTGCTCGGCTATGATCCGCGAGCCCTCAGAGATGAAGTGTTCAGGGTTCATCTTGAACTGACCGAATACTGCGGGCTCGATCTGGCCAAGGATAGTTGCAGCCGTATCTCGAGTCAGCTGCGCGCTTTCGGCAACCTTTCCGACAAGGTCATATTTCACCAGTGAATGGATGGAGCCTCCCTGTTCGGTAGTCGTGGTCGTAACCGTAAAGCCATCGCCGGTGCGGAGCTGGTCGTCGGTCAGGCCGTCGTTCTGTCTGCCTTCCTGAATCGTGTATTGCAGCGGCGTCACGCGCAGCTGTCTGTTCAGCGCACTGACGCACTTCCTGACAAGTTCCGAAGAATCGAACTCGACACGGTACACGGCCTTGCGATTGATCCGCGCCCACAGGTCCTGGAACTCCTTCTTATCGAAGTTCGAATTGAGCGGATTGGTCTTGGGCTTGCGGCCATCACCCACCTTGGGCAACTGCGCGTCGCTGAACACGCTGTCGATCAGCTGGAACACCTGATCCGCATTGGGTTTTAGCTCATCGCGAAATTGCCGCACCCACCATGTCGCGAAGGGGCAGGCGACTTTTAAGAGAAATCCATTGCGTAAAAATTGGCAGCTGTGCCAGCATAGAGCGCGCGCTTTTCATCAGCCGAGGCACCATTCGTGATACGCTTGAACGCGTTCCACAAGACGGGGTAGCTCGCACCCCATTTGTCCACGGGGTAATTGCTCTCAAACATGGCGCGAGAGGGCCCAAAGGCCTCAATGCAGGTTTCAATATAGGGCCGCCACATCTCGGCGAGGGTCTGTGAAGATAGGCCCGCCTCAGGGCCATGATCGGGCATGCCTGCAAAAGACATCGCAAGGCCACCCAATTTGATGCTAACATTGGAGCAGGTGGTAATCTCTTGAATGGCCTTGCGCCAAATATCAAAGCGCTCCGTAAGCTTGCCCCTATAGCTTCCCATGCCAAGCGGCGTGCCGCAGTGATCGAGCACAATCTTCTGATTGGGAAAGGCGCGCGCCAAGTCGAGTACGTCAGCCAATTGCGGCTCCAAAACCCAGGCGTCAAAGGTCAGGCCAAGCGGTGCGAGATGCGAAAATCCCTTGCGGAAGGCGGGATCATAATAAAGGCCTTCCGGGGCATGGAAGGGCGGACCCAAGACATCAGCGTCTGCATTCCATGCGCCTTGATGGCGGATGCCTTTAAAGCGAGGCGTAATTGCCATTTGGGCCTCTAAAATCGGCCGCGCCACATCTCCCAAACGCAAGTCGACATGGCCAATAATCGCGTCGCACAGCCGCAAATCCCCATAGAGGCCGCTTGCACTTTGGGCGGCAACCCCGTTCACATATTCGGTTTCGCCCAAAACCTTCCTGTCATCGGTCGCATTGGCGCGATAAAATGCGCCGCATTCCATAAAGACAGTCGCTATAATATTATGGCCGCTGGTCACGTCGGCATAGAGTTCGTTAAACGTGTAATAAGGTGACCGCGCAACCGCCGCGATAAAGGGGTGATGCGGCTCTGGGAAAACAGGCAGGAGCGGCCGCAGGTCCCACAAATGATGGTGTGGATCAATAATGGGCAAATCGGGCTCGATTATGGCCTCGGTCATGCATCCACTCCTCAATTTTCGTCTTCAGCTGATTGAAGGGTTGCGCAGCTGGACTGCTGGAGTGACTATCATCGCTTTGGCCCTCAGCCAATGAGTCTATCGATAAACCAAAAACTCGCCGTGCCGTCAATGGCGCAGCGCGCCGATGATGGCTATACACGTCGCAATAACTACCAATTGCCCCGCCTCGACGCCCAAATTGAAGGTCACGCGCCGGTTTGTTCGCAAAGGGACCCAAAGCGCCTCTAAATCTCAGCTAACGGCATCTCATCGTTAACCGGTCCCACTTGGTGTAGTGGCGATCAACATGCCGTAGGTCGGAAAATTGCTTGAGACTTAACTCAAGCAAATACCATGATGTCGGTATAGGCTAGCGCTGGATGGCTCGTCGCCCTCAGCAGTGCCAAATGTTCTGAAGACGGACACTCCCCATCCAACGAGTTTTTGGACTTTTTGGCCATGAAGCCAGTGTAATGGGAGAATCTTCTAGGTCAAAAGTTATAAACCCAAGGTATAAACTATCTTCTAAGTCATTGAAAAATAACAGGACCCAGATCACTCTTAATCAGCGGGTCCTTGGTTCGAGCCCAAGTGCGTCCACCAATTTTCCCTTATAAATCGATAAAACGTAAGATGTGTGGTGTGCAGGCTGAGAGCATTCGAAGCTTTCCCGCCGCCGCCCCCTGCCCCTGCGGCGCACGGTGTACTAATGTTTCAACGGAAACGATGAAAAGAGCCCAAACCTGACTATGACTGACAGCCTTGTGATCCTTGATGGCGGCACTGGCCGCGAACTCGCACGGCGCGGTGCGCCATTTCGTCAGCCCGAATGGTCGGCGCTGGCGCTGATTGAAGGCCCGCAGTTCGTCAGTGCCGTCCACCGAGCCTATGTCGAGGCTGGGGCGGACGTCATCACCACCAATTCCTATGCCCTTGTGCCCTTTCATATCGGCGCGGAACGATTTGCTGCCGAAGGTGCTTCGCTTGCGGCGCGCGCGGGGCGGCTGGCGCGTGAAGTGGCGGATGCTTCGTCGCAGACTATACGCGTTGCT
>JBJTAW010000085.1:0-15427 GCA_046091025.1 Chakrabartia sp.
GATCGGACTTTGGCCGCCGCTGGTGTCCTGAGCTTTGCCTGGGTTGGAGTTGATCGGGGACGAGGTGGACGTCTTGCGCCCGCTTTGCAGCGGAGCGCTGACTCGTTGAGAATGACGCCTCGACAAGCACGGCCCGACAGAGCCGGCCCGTTTCCTCTTCAAGATCGGCCGAATAGCCGAGTACTTGTTCCAAAGCGCCCGTCGGACAGGACCCGACCTTAAGCTCAATAACGACAAAATTCCCATCGCGGTCCCGCGCGGTAATGTCGATGCGTCCGCTTGGGAGTTTCTCGCCCATTATCTATCGCGACAAGGCCCGGCTCCACCTTATCCAACTGTGCCCGCAACAGGCGGTTCAGTTCCTTTTCATAAGTCAGCAGGCGCGTGCGGATAGGAATGCGCTTCCAGATTGGCTCTTCAAACATGACATCACCGAAATCAGCTTAAAATGTCGCATTCAGCCAAATGAGTTTTGGGACGGTAAGCAAAGATGGTTTAGAGCTTTTAACCATTAACGAAATCGGGCCGGACAGGCCTGTTCTGGCGATTTTCTTGAGAGTTACAGCCCGCCAATAAGCGCAAGGACAACCCCTAGCCCAACCAGAATCAAACCCAGAGCCTCCCCCGGCTTGCGGGCTTCCTTCAGATAAAAGCGGCTAAAGCCAAGCGTGAGGATCACCTCAACCTGACCCACCGCACGCACCAAGGCGACAGGTGCGGTCGCAAAGCCCGCAAACCAACAGGCTGACCCCAGTGCCGCGAGCAGCCCAACTTGACCCGATGTGCGCCAGGTGGCGATCACGCGCGGCAATTGCTCTCGCTCTCGCCAGAGGACATAGCTGCCCTGCATCAACGTCTGCCAAGTCTGAACCGCAACCAGCGCCAAAAGAGCTGCGAGCAGCTTATCCGTCGTCGCCAACTCAAGCGACGCCGTTTTGACGAAGATTGAGGTCATGGTGAAGCCCAGTCCAGCGCCAAGCCCGCACAAAGCGGCTGGTTGTATGATGTCGGGAAGGCGCAACCTCTGCCCACCAGCTGCAACGATCATCACACCGACAACGCCAACGGCTATTCCAAAGATCGTCATCCAACTGAGCATTTCACCGAGCAGCAGGAAGGCGAGCAAGGCCCCTTGCATCGCCTCTGTCTTCGCAAAGGCCGTGCCCGCGACATAATTACGATAGCCAAAGGCCATCAACAAAAGGTTCGTGCCGATAATCTGGGCAAAACCGGCCGCCGCGCAAAAGGCGAGGAACGGCAGATGGATGGCGGGCAGTTCGGCACTGCGCCAGGTGAGATATGCCCCAAGCAACGCCAGCCCGACGGGCAGACCATAAAGATAGCGCACAAGCCCCGCCGCGCGTTCACCGAGAGTTCGGCCCGCACCCGTTGCTGCACGGCCGTGCGCTAAGCCTGAAACAACGCGGCCAGTAAAGTGGCCGGAAGCCAGATCATTCAGCAGGCTCGAGCAGCTTTTCCTCAGCAATCTTCTTGCGCCAGATGAGCGGAGCTGTGGTGTGGACATTCTCCCCACTGCTGTCGACAGCGACCGTCACGGGGAAGTCCTTTACCTCAAACTCATAAATGGCTTCCATGCCCAAATCTGCAAAGCCGACGACTTTGCTGCCCTTGATCGCGCGCGCGACGAGATAAGCCGCCCCGCCGACCGCCATCAGATAGGCTGATTTATGTTTGGCAATGGCCCGCGTCGCGGCCGGGCCGCGCTCTGCCTTGCCAACGCAGCCGAGCAGGCCTTGGTCCAGCATCATGTCCATAAACTTATCCATGCGTGTAGCGGTTGTCGGGCCCGCCGGGCCGACAATCTCTTCCCCCACCGGATCGACCGGGCCGACATAATAGATCATCCGCCCCTTAAAGCTGACGGGCAATTCCTCTCCCTTGGCCAGCATATCGGCAATGCGCTTATGCGCCGCATCGCGGCCCGTGAGCATCTTGCCATTGAGCAGCAGACGATCCCCAGCCTTCCAGCCGCGCACATCCTCTGGCGTCAATTTATCGAGATCAACGCGCTTGGCAGCACTATCGGGCGCCCATTCCACCTTTGGCCAATCATCGAGATTGGGTGTTTCAAGGAAGGTTGGCCCCTCCCCCTTCAACGTGAAGTGCGCATGGTGGGTGGCGGCGCAATTGGGGATCATCGCCACGGGCTTGGACGCTGCATGGGTTGGATAATCCATGATTTTCACATCAAGGATCGTCGCCAGACCGCCCAGTCCCTGCGCGCCAATGCCCAGCGCATTCACCTTATCAAAAATCTCAATACGCAGCCGCTCAATATCATTTTGCGGGCCGCGCGCCTTCAGGTCTGCCATATCAATGGCGCCCATCAGGCTTTCCTTGGCGAGCACCATCGCCTTTTCCGCCGTGCCGCCAATGCCGATGCCCAGCATGCCGGGCGGACACCAGCCCGCGCCCATTTGGGGGACCATTTCCAGCACCCAATCGACAATGGAATCGCTAGGGTTCATCATTTTGAACTTGGTCTTATTTTCAGACCCGCCGCCCTTGGCCGCGACATCGAACGTCACCTTGTCGCCCGGCACCATTTCCAGATGGACGATGGAGGGCGTGTTGTCCTTCGTATTCACGCGCGTAAAGGCAGGATCAGCAAGGATGGAAGCGCGCAACTTATTCTCCGGATGGAGATAGGCGCGGCGCACCCCCTCATCGATCACCTCTTGCAGCGACCGGGATGAGTCCAAAACGCATTGCTGGCCCCATTTGACGATCACGGTGACAATGCCGGTATCTTGGCAGATTGGGCGATGCCCCTCTGCGCACATGCGGCTGTTGGTCAGGATTTGCGCAATGGCATCTTTCGCGGCTGGCCCCTGCTCCTTCTCATAAGCCGCGCCCAGCGCCCGGATATAATCCATCGGGTGGAAGTAGCTGATATATTGAAGGGCGTCGGCGACGCTGTCGATAATGTCATTTTCGCGAATTGTGACGGTCATACCCTAATCCCCCTGGCCGGAACTGCCCTTGCCTTAGCGGGGCCGAGCGATGCGGACAATGGCCCGGCGTTTCCTTTTACAAAGTTGCGGAAGTGGAGGAAGTTGAGGCTCTGACGCCGCAGAAATCCGACGGGTGTGGAGACCGGCTCTCCCCCGGCCCCTCCCGCCTGCGGGAGGGGAGGTGTGGTTTGACAGCACTCTGTTGATAAGATCTGCATGGCTGGCCTCCTCCGGTGAATAACGCGATGACGCTGTTGCATAGATCACCCGTTGTAGGACAGAGCATCTTGTTCGTTGAGGATAGTGCTGATGGATTCCCGCCTGTGCGGGAATGACGAGGGTGGGGAGCGCGCGAATATCTCAGCGCCCTAAACCCAAGCCACCCCGTCATTCCCGCGCAGGCGGGAATCCATCAGCGCCTTGGATGGCGGTTAAGGCGCGATGTGCGGTCATGAAACGGCCCCATCGCCAAAAGAAAAGGGCGGCCCTTGCCCTTGCAAAGACCGCCCCTCACCTGTCAGACATTGGAGAAATCAGTAAACGCGCGCCTTGGGCTTGATATAATCCGCCTCATCAGTGAGCGTATAGGTGTGCACGCCGCGATAGCCGAGCGTGACCTTGCCACCCGTGCCGCCCCAACCATCAAACCAAGTGATGGTGTGCTTCATCCAGTTTTTGTCATCGCGCTCAGGGAAATCTTCATGCGCATGGGCGCCGCGCGATTCCTTGCGGTTATTCGCGCTTTCCATCGTGCAGACGGCCTGAGACATCAGATTGTCGAGCTCCAGCGTCTCGATCAAATCCGTGTTCCAGATCAGGCTGCGGTCCGTCACGGCGACATCTTCCAGCCGCTTATTGACGGTGCGCATCAAATCGACGCCTTCTGCAAGCAGAGCCGTATCGCGGAACACGGCGCAATGCTTTTGCATGGTACGCTGCATTTCCAGACGGATCTGCGCCGTGGGCGTTCCGCCCGTGGCATTGCGGAATTTCTCTACACGGGCGAGCGCGAGATCGGCCGAATCCTTGGGCAGCGCCTTTTGCGCGGCACCGGGTTTCAGCGTTTCCTTCAAGTGCAGACCGGTTGCGCGACCGAACACGACAAGATCGATCAAGGAGTTGGAGCCAAGGCGGTTCGCGCCATGGACCGAGACGCAAGCGGCTTCACCAACGGCATAGAGGCCGGGCACAACAGCATCGTCATCCTTGCCCTTCTTCGTCACGACCTGCCCGTGATAATTACACGGAATGCCGCCCATATTATAATGGACCGTTGGGCAAACGGGCAGCGGCTGACGCGTCAGATCGACACCGGCGAAAATCTTGCCGCTTTCGGTAATGCCGGGAAGGCGTTCAGCCAGCACCTTGGGATCGATATGATCGAGGTGAAGGTAGATATGATCCTTATTCGGGCCGACACCGCGACCTTCACGCATTTCCATCGCCATGGAGCGCGACACAACGTCGCGTGAGGCGAGATCCTTTGCCGAAGGGGCATATCGCTCCATAAAGCGCTCGCCTTCGCTATTGGTCAGATAGCCGCCCTCGCCGCGTGCGCCCTCTGTAATGAGCACGCCCGCGCCATAAATTCCGGTGGGATGGAACTGAACAAATTCCATATCCTGCAACGGCAAGCCGGCGCGCAGGACCATGCCGCCGCCATCCCCAGTGCAGGTGTGCGCCGATGTGGCCGAGAAATACGCACGGCCATAGCCGCCCGTTGCCAGCACAACCGATTGCGCGCGGAAGCGATGGATGCTGCCATCCTCCATGCACATGGCAATGACACCACGGCAGGCGCCATCTTCCATGATCAGATCAAGCGCGAAATATTCGATGTAAAAGTCCGCATCATATTTCAGCGACTGTTGATAAAGCGCATGCAGCATGGCATGGCCGGTGCGGTCGGCCGCGGCGCAGGTGCGCTGCACCGGCGGGCCATCGCCCATATTCTGCATGTGGCCGCCAAAGGGGCGCTGATAAATTGTGCCATCGTCATTGCGGCTGAATGGAACGCCTGCATGTTCCAGCTCATAAACAGCAGCCGGGGCTTCGCGGACCATATATTCAATCGCGTCCTGATCGCCCAACCAGTCGGCACCCTTGACGGTGTCGTACATGTGCCAAGTCCAGTGATCGGGCGAGTTATTGCCAAGGCTGGCCGCAATGCCGCCTTGTGCCGCTACCGTATGCGAACGGGTCGGGAAGACTTTGGTCACGCAGGCGGTTTTAAGGCCAGCTTCTGCAGCTCCCATGGTCGCGCGCAGGCCAGAGCCGCCCGCGCCGACAACAACAACGTCATAAGTGTGATCGATGATCTTATAGGCTTCGGACATTAGTTGGGTGTCCCCGTCAGTGCGATTTTAGCAATGGCAAACAGCGCAAGCGCGCCCATGCCAAATGTGTAGAAAGTCAGCGCCAAGAGGCTGGCAAATTTCAATCCTTCTTCATGGACGTAATCTTCGATCAGAACCTGAAGCCCGATCCGGAAATGCCAGAAAACAGAAATGACAAGCAGCATCATCGGCACAGCGACAATCAGCTGTTCTAGCCACAAGCGCACCGTTGCGAAATCATAAGCTGGCAAACGCACCAGCGAAAAGACCAGCCACAACATCAGCAACAAAGTGCCAATGGCCGTCATCCGGTGAATCACCCAATGGCCGCCGCCATGTTTCGCCGATCCAAGGCCGCGAACCCGGCCAAGACCTGTTCCGTTCCCCATCGCCTTATCCCTTCACAAACAGCAGATACGACCAAAGGGCCGCCGTCATCACCACGCCGAACACAAAGGTCGCGCGCGCCCAGAAGCGGTTGATCGTGAGTTCATAGCCCGCGCCAATATCCAGCACGAGGTGGCGCAGGCCAGAGGCCATATGCTGGAAAAAGGCCCAGCTGAGGCCAATCAGAACCACTTGGCCCGTCCAATGCGTGGCCCAGCAGAGAAAATAATCATAGGCTTCCTTGCCCGATGCAGCGGCGGTCAGCCACCAAACCAGGGCCATTGCCCCGACAATTGCCATGCCATCGCCGGTTGCCCGATGGAAAATAGATGTCGCCATATGTGCGCCCCATTTCCAGATCGAAAGATGCGGCGAGATCGGTCTTGCGCGGTTTTGCGCCATTATCATTCCCTGTCATTAGTCTTGTGTTGTTAATCCATTAGCGCGTCCGACGGCTGGTGCAACCGCCTTTGCCCAAGTTCAACCCCAACGTTATGGGGAATATATGACACAGCATATTCTCATCACCGGGGCCTCACGCGGCATTGGTGCGGCCATCGCAACCTGCTTGGATCGCGAAGATGAACGGATTTTCGCGGTTTCCAGCAAGGATTATGATCTTTCGGCTGATCAAGGGGCGCAGAATTTATGGGACGGGGCGCTCGACTCGCTTGATGGGCGAATCGATATTTTGATCAACAACGCCGGGATTTTTGAGAATAATCCGATCGACGCAGATGAGGCCGACTGGATCGAGAGTTGGAACCGCACCCTACAGGTAAACCTAACCGCCAGCGCTATTTTATGCCGCCGCGCCGTACGCCATTGGCAAGAGCGCACCAGCCCCGGCCGCATCATTAACATCGCCAGCCGCGCCGCCTATCGCGGAGATTCGTCGCAGCATTGGCATTATGCCGCGTCCAAAGCGGGGATGGTCGCCATGACAAAGACCATCGCACGGGGATATGCGCGGGAGAATATATTGGCCTTTGCGATTTGCCCCGGCTTCACCATGACTGGCATGGCCGATGAGTATCTGGCCAGCCGTGGTGGGGACAAATTATTGGCCGATATCCCGCTTGGTCGTATCGCCATGCCAGAAGAGGTGGCGGAGATGGTTGCCTTTTGCGCGCTCAAAGCACCGCCATCTATGACCGGAAGCGTGCTCGACATTAATGGCGCAAGCTATGTGCGCTAACCCTGAGGCCGGACATGAACGGCTGCCTGCGTAGATTTACGTTATCGTAGAGCAGTTCCCCAATGCCTATCTGAGATAAGATCAGACGCTGGCCCGCCGAGCATTTTTGTGAGGCGCCATCGACACATAAGGGATCTCACATGAGCCAAGGGTCACAGGATGAAGTGCAGACCATCCTTTATCAGGCGATGACCGCCTTAAATGCCCTGTCCCACAAAATCGCGACGCCAGATGGGGAGCAATTGCTTCATCCTGTTGATGCCGAATTGCGCCGCCACCGTCGCAGGGAACAGAAATTCAAACTCAATTATTTCGGTGGTCCCGCTTGGGACATCTTGCTCGAGTTGGAGCGGGCACAGCGGCTTGGCCACCAACTTGCGGTGACAGATATCGGCGTGGAGCCGCAAATTCCGCTGACAACCGTTTTGCGCTATCTCGCGCGGCTGGATGAGGATGGCCTGATTGATCGTCGCACAGACCCAAGGGATCGCCGCCGGATTTTCGTTTCCCTAACCAGCGAGGGGAACCGGCTGATCGGCGACGTCTTTGGCCTTGAGCCGCCAAAAACTGAGCCTTGCGCCAAATCTGCGGCAGAAATTCCGACGCGCCATTCAACGCCGCGCTTTGCCGTCAGATAAGCGCCCAATGAATTGATGACTTGCGAAAATCGGCACAGGCCGCAATCAGCACGTCATGACCCAAGACAGCGACATCTGGACCCTCACCCTGCCCTGCACCCGACACGAGGCGGAGGCGGCGACGCTTGCCGATGACGCGTTATGGATGCTCGATAATCCGCCCACATTGACGGCACGAGAGATTGACCCGGCAAATCCAGATGGCTGGGAAGTCACGGCTTATTTCAGCGCAATACCCTCCCAAGATGAGGTGAATGCGGTTCTGGCTTTGCTGCCCGGCGGGCTAAACACGCCGTACCATCTTGAAAAACTGGGGGACGCAGACTGGGTGACGTTAAGCCAACAGGGTCTTGCCCCAGTCCATGCAGGGCGGTTTTTCGTGCACAGCGCGTCCTTTGACGGACCCATGCCGGCAGACGCCATATCCTACAACAGCGACGCCAGTCGGGCCATTGGCACGGGCAACCATGACACCACCAGCCGCTGCCTGACGATGATTGACCAGATCCACGCCAGCGCGGCCGCGTTCAGCCATATTGCCGATATTGGCACCGGAACCGGGCTTTTGGCCTTTGCCGCCCGCTATTTATGGCCGAACGCCTATGTCATCGCGTCGGATATCGATCCGGTCAGCATTGAGATTGTGGAAGAAAATGCGGCGGTGAATGATATTCCCATCGGCAACGCGCCAGGACAAATTGCCCTATGCGTCGCCTCTGGCACGGACCATGACGTGATTCAGGAGCGGGCACCCTATGACCTGATCCTCGCCAATATCCTTGCCGGGCCGCTCATTGAGCTTGCCCCTGCCCTTTCTGATCTTCTCCGTCCGGGCGGGGTGTTGGTGCTGGCCGGGCTTCTTGATCGACAAGTGGAGGCGATCTCAACCGCTTATGCCGAACACGGCGTGACACTGGCGGAGGCTATAGCAGGTGAATGGCCCTGCTTGCGGCTGATCAAGACGCAAGAGCTTGATCCGTCACGCCCTTCTCGCGCCCGCATGCGCACGAGCCAGCCGCCCGGTGACTTTGGCACTTGGTGAGTCCGCATTTCTCTCGCAACCAACCCCGCAGATAATCGTTTCATCTTGCAACCGATAAGATTAAGGGGCGGTTATGAGCACTAGGACCGACAGCGGACAATTTGATCCGCCGATTGAAAGCCGCGCCGATCTCATCAGCGTCTTTTCCAAGGGGGAAAAGGCGAAGGAGCGGTGGCGCATCGGAACCGAACATGAAAAGTTCGTTTATCGCCTCGCGGACCATCGGGCCCCGTCTTATGATGAGCCGGGCGGCATTCATGATCTGTTGATGGCCTTGACCCGATTTGGCTGGGAACCCGTGATGGAGGGTTACAAAGTCGTTGCGCTGTCTGGCAGCGATGGCACGGTCAGCCTTGAACCTGCAGGTCAGCTGGAACTTTCAGGTGCTGCGGTTGAGAATTTGCATCAGACCTGCGCCGAAACCGGCCGCCATTTGCGGCAGGTGAAGGAAGTCGGCGCTGAGCTTGGCCTGGGTTTTCTTGGGCTTGGCCTCTGGCCCGATAAGACGCGTGAAGAGCTGCCCATCATGCCCAAGGGCCGCTACGCCATCATGCTGCGCCATATGCCGCGCGTTGGCAGCATGGGGCTGGATATGATGCTGCGCACCTGCACCATCCAGACCAATCTCGATTATTCCAGCGAAGCGGATATGGTGAAGAAGTTCCGCGTGAGCCTTGCCCTGCAACCGCTTGGAACCGCGCTCTTTGCCAATTCGCCGTTTTTGGAAGGCAAGCCGAACGGCTATCAATCCTATCGCTCGCATATTTGGACCGATACCGATCCCGCACGCACGGGCATGCTTCCTTTCGTATTTGAAGATGGCTTTGGCTATGAACGCTATGCTGATTATATGCTCAACGTGCCAATGTATTTTGTCTATCGCGATGGCAAATATATCGATGCGGCTGGCAAGAATTTCCGGGATTTTCTGGATGGCAATATGGATGTCTATCCCGGCCAAAAGCCGACGATCAGCGACTGGAACGACCATCTGTCCACCGCCTTTCCCGAAGTGCGGCTAAAAAGCTTTTTGGAAATGCGCGGGTCCGATGGCGGCCCTTGGAATAAAATCTGCGCGCTGCCCGCCCTTTGGGTCGGCCTGCTCTATGATCAAAGCGCGCTCGGTGCCGCGTGGGATTTGGTCAAGCATTGGACGATTGAGGATCATCAAAGCCTGCGCGATGCCGTGCCAAAGCAAGGGCTTAACGCAAAACTGCCCGACGGGCGGACGCTCAACGATCTGGCCAAGCAAGTCCTGGACATTGCAGCCGCTGGTCTCACCGCGCGGGGGCAGATTAACTCCATGGGCGATAATGAGAGCGGATTTCTCAACCCGCTGCGCCAAATTGTTGAAAGCGGAAAATCCCCCGCGCAGCTTCTGCTCGAAAAATATGAGACAGAATGGAAGGGTGACCTCTCCAAAGTCTATAACGAGATGAGCTTCTAGGACGATGTGCTCAGGCTTCGCGCAGAGACGCAGAGGCCGCAGAGAGGGCGGCATATTTAGCCGTCATCGCGAGCATTGCTTCGTCCCACGTCATTCCCGCGAAGGCGGAAATCCATGAACATGGTCTTTGACGAACATGACGCTTCGGTCGTCACCCTTGATGCATAGGGATTCCCGCCTTCGCGGGAATGACGATGTTCTCTGCGTCTGCGCGGAAGCTTAGACCAGTCGGCTCTGGCGAACCGCCGCTTCTATGAAGCTCTTAAACAAGGGATGCGGATCAAAGGGCTTGGATTTCAGCTCTGGGTGGAACTGAACGCCGACAAACCAAGGATGATCCGGCCGCTCAACAATTTCGGGCAATTCCCCGTCTGGGGACATGCCGCTGAACAACAGCCCGTTGGATTCCAGCGCCTCACGATATTTGGTGTTCACCTCATAACGATGGCGATGGCGTTCCGAAATTGTTGTGCCGCCATAAATTGCAGCGACATGGCTGTTGGCCGCAAGCTGCGCCTCATACGCCCCAAGCCGCATGGTGCCGCCCAGATCGCCGCCTTCTTCCCGCTTTTGAATGCCCTCTTGGCTCATCCATTCGGTGATGATTCCAGCCACAGGTTCTTCGGTCGGGCCAAATTCTGTGGAAGAAGCCTTTTCAATCCCAGCCAAATTCCGCGCAGCCTCAACGCAGGCCATCTGCATACCGAAACAAATGCCGAAATAGGGAACCTGACGTTCCCGGGCAAAGCGGATGCTCGCGATTTTACCATGCGCACCGCGTTCGCCAAATGCGCCGGGCACCAGAATCGCGTGCAGCGGCTCTAGCTTCGCCGCGATGTCACTGTCAGGTGCTTCGAAGAGTTCGGCGTCAATCCACTGGATGTTGACCTTGACCCGATTGGCGATGCCCCCGTGGACGAGCGCCTCATTCAGCGACTTATAGGCATCTTGAAGGCCGACATATTTACCAACAACGCCGATTGTGACCTCCCCTTCCGGATTGGTCAGGCGGTCCATAATATCGACCCACCGTTTCAGATCCGGATCTGGGCCGGGTTCAATGCCAAAGGCGCGCAAGACTTCGGCATCCAGCCCTTCGGCGTGATACTGCAGCGGCACACCATAGATCGACTTGGCATCCAGCGCAGGAATGACGGCTTCTTTACGGACGTTGCAGAAGAGCGCGATCTTTGCGCGCTCATTTTCTGGCAGCGGATGTTCGCAGCGGCAGATCAGAACATCGGGCTGAATGCCAAGGCTCGTCAACTCGCGCACGGAATGCTGGGTTGGCTTTGTCTTCAACTCGCCGGCGGCTGCCACATATGGAACAAGCGTCACATGCGTGAAGACCGTCTGTTCCCGGCCAAGCTCATTGCGCAGCTGTCGAATCGCCTCAATGAACGGCAGGGATTCAATATCCCCCACCGTCCCGCCAATTTCACACAGGACGAAATCGAGACCGTCTGTATCTACCTTGGCAAAGTCCTTAATCGCATCGGTCACGTGCGGGATCACCTGAACGGTCGCGCCGAGATAGTCTCCGCGACGTTCCTTTTGGATGATCTGCTGATAGATTCGGCCCGATGTCACATTGTCGGACTGACGCGCAGAGACGCCGGTGAAGCGCTCATAATGGCCAAGATCGAGGTCGGTTTCCGCCCCGTCGTCGGTCACATAGACTTCGCCATGTTGATATGGGGACATCGTTCCCGGATCTACATTGAGATACGGGTCGAACTTACGAATGCGAACCTTGTAGCCACGCGCTTGAAGGAGAGCAGCAAGCGATGCTGCCATAAGACCTTTGCCAAGCGAAGAGACCACGCCGCCGGTGATGAAAATGAACCGCGCCATGGGAGAAGAGCCGTAAGCGGACGACATAGGATTCGGCAAGAGCCTTCACCCGCCCCACTCAAAATAATTTGGGGATTAGTTTGCGTTACCGGGAACGGACTGGCTGGGAACGGGCTGAATACCGCCGGTTGGCACAGGTGCTGCAGGCGCCGCTGGGCGAGCCAGGCTGGCATCAATTGTGTCCGGCTTGCGACTGAGCGTGGCGACCGCGGCAAGCGCGATGGACAGCAGCACGAATAATGTTGCGAGAATTGTTGTCATGCGGGTCAGGAAGTTGCCCGCACCGCGCGCCGACATCAGGCCAGAAGGGCTTCCGCCCGTCAGGCCGCCACCTTCAGACCGCTGAACAAGAATAACGCCAACCAGCGCGACCGCGATGATGACATGAACAACGAGCAAGAAGGTGAACATCGAAACAAACTCTTATTGAAAAGGGAAATGCGCTTTCAAGGCGCAGGCCTTAGCCCAGCCCTGTCGGCCGATCAACCTTGGCGGCCTGAATGAGACGGATCAGGCTATGGCAGCCTTGATAATCGGAATAAAATCAACCGCTTTCAGGCTTGCACCGCCCACCAGAGCGCCGTCGACATCGGAAATATAAAGCAACTCAGCAGCATTGGCGGCCTTTACCGACCCGCCATAGAGAATGCGCACCTTGTTTCCCGCATCGCCCAATTGCTGAACCAGTTCCAACCGGATTGCCGCATGCATCTCCGCCACATCATCCGCCGACGCAGTCTTGCCCGTGCCAATTGCCCAAACAGGTTCATAGGCGATGGCCAGATGATCGCCATTGGCTGAGCCCGGCAACGAGTCCCGCACCTGTTCTGTGACGATGGCCACGGCTTTGCCTGCATCCCGCTCTGTTTCCGTTTCACCAACGCAAACAATCGCCAGTAAACCTGCCCGGATTGCAGCATCTGCCTTTTTTGCCACTTCGGCACTGGTTTCATGATTATCGGTCCGCCGCTCACTATGGCCCACAATGACAAAGGACGCGCCAGCTTCCTTAATCATCCCCGGCGATAAGCAGCCTGTATGCGCCCCCGCATCACTCCAATGACAATCCTGTGCGCCAATCGAAAAGCCGGGTGCAGATGCCGCGGCGGGCGCGATGTGCGTCGCTGGAAAAGCAAGCGCTGCGTCAACTTGCCCAAGAGAGGATGCCGCAGCCGAAATTGCAGTCACCTCGCCAAGTGTGGCGCGGCTGCCATTCATTTTCCAATTGCCTGCGATGAGTTTTTTAAGAGCCATTTCCGTCTCGCTTTCGATAATGTCGGGGGCGTTAGCAAAGGCAATAAAAGGATACCAGCCTTGCGAGTGCTTGATGCCTAACCCGTCCGCCTCTAAGGCAGGCAGCAGTTTCAGGTGGAGATGTTTTTCCAATGCTGTCCTTTTTCCGGCGCGCGCTTTCCTCATGGGTCATTATTGGCCTTCTCGGGCTCCTTATGGTGGCGTTCATCGTGACCGGAGTTGGGACGCCATCCGGCATGGGTCCATTGGGCGGTACAAGCAGTGCCGACATTGCCCGCGCAGGCGACCGAAGCCTCAGCGTCACTGATGTGTCCCAGCGGATGCAGCTTGAACTGCGGCAAGCCAGAGAGCAGCAGCCCGAGACCACAATGGCACTTCTGCTTCAAGGAGGTGCTCTGGAGCAGCTTGTTGACCAGTTAACAGATCTTTTGTCGATACGCGCCTTTGGGGAAACACATGGCATGACCGTTAGCGACAAGCTGGGCGATGCGGAAATTGCCAGCATTCCCGCATTTCACGGTGCGTCCGGTGTATTTGATGACTCGCGATATCGTCAGGCCCTGTCCTCCCGCGGAATCACCCCCGAAGAATTCCGTGCCGATATCGATCAGAGCATTGCCATTCGTCATCTTCTCGTCCCGATTTCGGCAAGTGCAGGCTCCCCGCGCGATCTTGTCCTGCCCTATGCCTCCCTGCTCGTCGAACGCAGAAGCGGCACCGTCATTGATTTCCGCAACACGGCCTTTGCCGCAGGTCCGGCCCCGACAGAGGCGCAGCTGACCGCCTTTTATTCTGCCAATCGTGCGCGCTACACGGTGCCGGAACAGCGCCTTATTCGCTATGCCATTATCGACAAAGCAATGATTGCCAAATCAGCGACGGCAACCGAGGCGGAAATTGCGGCGCAGTACAAAAAAGACGCCGCAAAATACGCAGCGCGCGAGAAGCGCGATCTGACGCAAATCATTTTGCAGGACCAAGAGACGGCGCAGGCAATTGCACAAAAAGTCGCAGCAGGCAGCTCTATGGCAGATGCTGCAAAAACGGCGCAGGCCGACGCAATTCCCCTGGAAGCTCGCGAAAAAGCCACTTTTGCCGAGCAAAGTTCGCCAAGCGTGGCGGCCGCTGCGTTTGGCGCGGCACAAGGCCGTGTTGTTGGCCCAGTTAAATCTGGCCTGGGGTGGCACATCATCCGCGTTGATGCGGTGACACAATCCGGCGGAAAGACGCTGGCACAAGCGCGCGCAGAAATTGCAGCCGCGCTTTCATCGCAAAAAGCCGCAGATGCCTTTGCAAACCTTCTTGCCGATGTTGAGGATGCTGTTTCCGATGGGCAGACCTTTGACGATGTCGTCAAATCGCGAGGCTTGACCGTTATCTCAACGCCTGCACTCACGGCGCGCGGCGTGGCCATTGGCCAAGCTGCATACCGCCTTGATCCAACACTTGCGCCTCTGCTGAAAGACGCCTTTCAGGCGGAGCTAGATGATGACCCTGCGATTATTCCGCTTGGGGCGACCAAAGATGCCTTTTACGATCTTGATCGTGTCATTGCAGCAGCGCCCAAGCCGCTCTCAGCCATTCGTGCGACAGTTCTTGCGGATTTCGCAGCGGATCGTGCAAACAAAGCGGCCCGTACGGCGGCGGAAACAGCGCTTGCAAAGGTCAAAGCCGGTGCGCCTGTGGCAAGTCTCGGTGGGGCCACCCGGACACTCTCCTTGCGGCGGGCCGATATATTGAAGCAGGGCACATCGCCGACACCCGATGTGCAACAGCTCTTCGACCTTGGCCTGGGCAAGGCGAATATTGTTCGCACAGCGGACAAACAGGGATGGATGCTCGTGAAGCTGGACCGGATTGAGGTTGGAGATCTTCGGTCTGATCCCAGCCTTGTTCCCGCCACTCAGTCGCAATTATCGAACGCAATTGGGCAGGAATATACGGCCCAATTCGCAAGCGCCGTAAAGGACGCAATGAAAACTGAACGTAATGAAGATGCCATTCGAGACTTGCGTCGCAGCCTTACCGGGTCGACTGGACGGTGACCCTCGCCGGGGATGATGCGCTTGCGCTTCACCAGCTTCGGTCTGGAAAGCCGGCGCTCGTCTGGCGCAGCCTGATTGCCGATACAGAAACCCCTGTTTCGGCCTTTCTTAAGCTTTATGAGGACAGCCGCGGGGATTTTTTGCTGGAATCCGTAGAAGGCGGGGCGGTGCGCGGACGCTATAGCCTGATTGGCCTTGCCCCTGATCTTGTCTTTCGCGCCAATGGGTCCGCCGCTGAGGTTAATCGAGAC
>JBJTAW010000086.1:0-9729 GCA_046091025.1 Chakrabartia sp.
CACCGATGCCATCGACGAGGAGCCGTTGGACTCCGTAATGTCGCTGGTCAGGCGGATTGTGTAAGGGAAGTCTTCCTTAGTCGGCAGCACGGGGTGAAGCGCACGCCAAGCAAGCTTACCATGGCCAATTTCACGACGACCCGGCGCGCCAAAGCGGCCGACCTCACCGACCGAATAGGGCGGGAAGTTGTAGTGGAGCATGAAGTTTTCAGAGCGCAGGCCACCCAGGCCATCGATCATCTGTTCTGCATCCTTGGTGCCAAGGGTGCAGGTTGCAATCGTCTGCGTTTAGCCACGCGTGAACAAGGCAGAGCCGTGCGCGCGGGGCAGGAAGTGCGTTTCTGAAACAATGGGGCGGATCTGCGTGGTCGTGCGACCATCAATGCGCTTGCCATCCTTCAAAATCGCGCCACGGACGATTTCAGCTTCCAGCTTCTTCATCAGCTTTTGGGCTGCCATCTGATCCTGCGGCGTTGCATCCGAGAACGCATCCTTCGCCTTGCTCCGCGCTTCGTTGAGCGCGTTGGCACGGGCCGACTTGTCGGTCAGCTTATATGCAGCAGCAATGTCCTTGCCGATGAGCTTCTTCAGCTTGTCCTTAGCAGCTCCAAGGTCTGCCTGTGCAGGCATATCCCAAGGCTCCTTAGCGGCTTGTTCCGCCAGCTTCACAATCGCCTTCACAACCTCACGGCAGGCGTCATGGGCGAAGAGAACAGCACCCAGCATGACTTCTTCCGAAAGCTCATTGGCTTCGGATTCCACCATCATCACGGCGTCGTAGGTCGCTGCAACAACCAGATCGAGATCGCCTTCGGCAACCTGTTCGTCGGTCGGGTTCAGGATATACTCGCCATTGACATAGCCAACGCGCGCACAGCCAATCGGGCCCATGAACGGCACGCCGGACAAGGTCATTGCAGCCGAGGAGGCGACCATAGCCAACACATCAGGCTCATTTTCCCCATCATAAGAGAGGACTTGCGCGATGCAGTTGATTTCGTTGTAAAAACCTTCGGGGAACAGCGGGCGGATCGGACGGTCGATCAGGCGGGAAACAAGCGTTTCCTTTTCCGTCGCGCCACGTTCACGCTTGAAAAAGCCGCCGGGAATGCGACCTGCTGCCGAATATTTTTCTTGATAATTGACGGTGAGCGGGAAGAAATCCTGTCCCTCTTTCACCTTCTTTGCGGCCGTACAGCGCACAGCACAACAGTTTCACCCAGGGTCGCGATCACCGCGCCATCAGCCTGACGAGCAACCTTGCCCGTTTCGAGTGTCAGGGTCTTTCCGCCCCACTCGATCGATACAGTCTTCGTATTAAACATGTGGTTTCCTTCGATCCCTTCCGCCCAATTGCTGGAAGGGGCCTCTTCATCGCGGACTTCCGGCCCGCCGCCGGTTTGGGACGCAACAATTGCCCCTTAGCACCCCCGCCGAATTGCGGGATTAGCCAAAAACTTTGCCCTTAAACGCAGGGCAGAATGAAAAAGGCCCGCAAGCGCGGGCCTTTTTGCTTTACTTGCGAAGACCAAGCTTCCCAATCAGCGTCAGATAACGCTCTTGGTTGATCTTTTTCAGATAGGCCAGAAGCGAACGGCGATTGTTGACGAGCATCAAAAGGCCGCGACGCGAATGGTTATCCTTGGCGTGCGTCTTAAAATGTTCGGTCAGGTTGATGATCCGCTCGGTCAAAATGGCGACCTGGACTTCGGGAGACCCGGTATCGCCTTCAACGCGGCCATATTCCTTGATGAGAGCGGCCTTGCGCTCAGTCGTAATTGTCATGTCTTTTCTTCCTTCGACATCGAGCTTTTATTGGTTGAAGCCGCGTTCCACCGTGACGGTGCCATCCAGCACATCCACCAAAGCCACCGGCACATCGGCCAAAAGGGCAAGGTGGAGGCCGTCCAGTGCGGCAACCCCGGACAGGACACGCCCCTGACGGAGCGCCAGTGCCTGACCGGCTTCGAGAGCGAGCGCCGGGATGTCGTCCAGCGCTGTTCTCAATGGCAATACAATATTACCGAGGAACCGCCCGTTAGCGTGTTCGTCCAGAATGTCCAGTGAAATCGCGCCTTCAAGCGTGAATGGCCCCGCCTTCACCCGCCGCAACATGGACACATGACCAACCGTTCCCAACGCGACCGCAATGTCGCGGGCAAGGCTGCGAATATAAGTCCCCTTGGAGACATGAGCGGTAAGCGTGATTTCGCTGACAAGCCCCTCCCCTTCAGGGTCGGGGGTGGGGAGGCCGGAACTCACGCGTGGGTGGTTAGTCCCCACCCCAACCTCTCCCCTGAAGGGGAGTGGCTCATTTGGCGCCAAACTATAAACCACCACGTCGCGCCCCTGCAGCACAACCTCTTCCCCGGCACGCGCCAGGTCATAGGCGCGCTTCCCATCGACCTTCAATGCCGAATAAGCGGGGGGAATCTGATGGATTGGGCCCGTAAAGCGCGGAAGGATTGCCTCAATCTGTGCCTGCGACGGCCGAGCATCGCTTGTCGCGATCACAGCCCCCTCCAGATCAAGGCTGTCCGTCTGCGTCCCAAAGCTGATCGTAAAGTCATAGATTTTGGAGGCATCGAGCATGCGTCCGGCGAGCTTGGTTGCCTCTCCAATGGCGATGGGAAGAACACCCGTCGCTAGCGGATCGAGCGTGCCGCCATGACCAACCTTGGCCTTGGCATGCCCGGCCGTCCTCAGGGCGCGCTTGATAGCAGAGACAGCCTGTGTCGAGCCCAGCCCCAAGGGCTTGTCGAGCACGATCCAGCCATGAAGCGCGGCAGCGGCGTCAGCCACGAACCTTTTCCATGAAATGTCGGCGACACAGCGCAACATAGCGGTCATTGCCGCCAATCTCTGTCTGCGCGCCTTCTTTCACAGCGTCGCCATTGGCGTCGACGCGCAGGTTCATCGTTGCCTTGCGCCCGCATTCGCACACGGCTTTGATTTCAACCAGCGTATCGGCAATGCCGAGAAGCGCTGCTGAACCGGGGAAGAGTTCCGCCTGAAAATCGGTGCGCAGGCCATAAGCGACCACAGGGATATGGGCTTCATCGGCCAGCCGGGCGAGCTGGAATACCTGAGCGCGCGACAAGAATTGCGCCTCATCAACCAACACACAGGCAAGCGACCGTTGGGCCGCCTCAGCATTCACATCCGCCCAAAGATCGGTTTCCGGCGCAAACATATGGGCATCTGCCCGCAGCCCAATTCGGCTGCTAATCGCGCCCGTATCATATCGATTATCAATCGCCGCCGTCCACAGCATCGTGTCCATCCCGCGTTCGCGATAATTGAAATCGGCTTGCAGCAAGGTCGTCGATTTGCCAGCGTTCATCGACGAATAATAAAAATAGAGCTTCGTCATTAATCGGCATCCGCCTCTAAATCACGCGACACTTTGGGATCGCGCAACAGCTTGTCGATATGCGTGCCTTCATCAAAGCTTTCATCTGCCAGAAACTTCAGCTTGGCGGCATATTTCTGCCGCACACGGGCGGCCACTTCGCGCTGGAGATACGCCGTGTTGGTTCGAAGCGCTTTGAGAACCGCCTCTTCTTGTTTTCCCAGCAACGGCTTTACGAACACCGTTGCATGACGCAGATCGGGTGACATACGCACTTCGGTGATCGACACTGGGTTTGAGGTCAGCAGATCATCATGCACATCCCCACGCATCAGGATTTCTGACAAGACGTGGCGCACCTGCTCGCCCACGCGCAAAACGCGAACGGAACGGGTTTCTTCGGTCTGACTGGTCATAAGGCCTCCGCGCGCCCCCTTTCCGGCGGGAAAGGGGGGTAAGAGTTACAGCTTGCGTTCGCGCTCTTCGACTTCGAATGTTTCGAGATAATCGCCGGGGCGAATATCCTTAAATTCGGTGAAGGTGACGCCGCATTCCAGACCTGCACGGACTTCGGGGACATCGTCCTTAAAGCGCCGTAACGAGGCAATTTCGCCGGTGTAGATGATGACGTCGTCGCGCATGATGCGGGCCTTCAGGGCCTTGCGGATAAAGCCATCGACGACCAGCAGACCTGCTGCCTTGCCATATTTTCCAGCCGGGAAGACTTCGCGAATTTCGGCACGGCCAACGACCGTTTCGAAATATTCTGGGCCAAGTTCGCCCGCCATGCCGGCGCGAATATCGTCGATGAGATCATAGATCACATCATAATATTTCAACGCGACGCCATTGCGCTCTGCAATTTCGCGCGCCTTGGAATTGGGACGCACGTTAAAGCCGATGATCGGCGCACCCGATGCCTTGGCGAGTGTCACGTCGCTTTCGGTGATGCCGCCAACGCCAGAGTGCAGGATCCGCACCTTAATGTCGTCATTGCCGGCCTTGGCCAGCGACGAAATAATGGCCTCAACCGAGCCCTGTACATCGCCCTTGACGACCAAGGGATATTCCACGGCCTGCTTTTCCTTAAGCGCCGAGAACATGGATTCCAGCGATGCCGGGCCAGATCCTGTGCGCTTGCGCGTTGCGACTTGCGAGCGATAGGACGCAACTTCACGCGCACGGGCTTCGCTTTCAACAACGGTCAGCGTGTCCCCAGAAGAAGGAACCCCGCCCAGACCCAGAACCTCAACCGGAGTTGAAGGACCGGCTTCTTTCAGCTGCATCCCCTTGTCATTCACCATCGCACGGACACGGCCGCTTTCGGTGCCAACAACAAAGATATCGCCAGTGCGCAGCGTGCCACGCTGCACAAGAATGGTGGCAACAGGGCCCTTGCCCTTGTCCAGCTTGGCCTCAATCACCTTGCCTTCGGCATGACGTTCTGGATTGGCCTTCAGCTCTAAGATTTCAGCCTGAAGCTGAATCTTCTCAACCAGCTCATCCAGACCCTGTTTGGACTTTGCAGAGACTTCGACGTCCTGAACATCACCCGACAGCGATTCAACCACCACATCATATTGCAGCAGTTGTTCCCGCACCTTTTGCGGCTGCGCCTCATGCTTGTCGCATTTGGTGATCGCCACAATCATCGGCACACCTGCGGCCTTCACATGGTTGATGGCTTCCACCGTCTGCGGCTTCGGGCCATCATCTGCGGCCACCACGATGATGACGATATCGGTCACATTCGCGCCACGCGCGCGCATTTCGGTAAAGGCTTCGTGACCAGGTGTGTCGAGGAAGGTGATCTTCGACTTATCCTTCATCGTCACCTGATAAGCGCCAATATGCTGGGTAATGCCACCAGCCTCGCCGCCGACAACATCTGTCCCGCGCAGCGCATCGAGCAGCGACGTCTTACCATGATCGACATGGCCCATGATCGTCACGACGGGCGGACGTGCCTTTAATGTTTCGGGCGCATCCACATCTTCATCATGTGAAATATCGATATCTGCATCGGAGACGCGCACAATGTTGTGGCCAAATTCCGTCACCAGCAGCTCGGCCGTATCCTGATCAATGGTCTGCGTCAGGGTAACGGGCATGCCCATTTTGAACAGGGCCTTGACCAGATCGGCACCGCGTTCTGCCATACGAATAGCGAGTTCTTGGACCGTAATCGATTCCGGCACCTGCACGTCGCGGATCTGCTTCACGGCTGGGCCACCGGCCTGATGCGCGCGCTTATCCTTTTCACGCGCACGACGAAGAGCAGCGAGTGAACGGGCGCGCACGCCTTCATCATCGCCCAGAGCGCGTGTGACAGTCAGTTTGCCATGTTGGCGGCGATCATCCCCGCCACGATTGCGGTTCGGGCGTTCAGGCTCCCGACGGGGTGCAGGCGCATTGCCATGACGCCGGGGCGCACGGCCGTCATCGTCTTCAACACTGGCCGGTGCCGCCGCTGTGGGGGCAGGCGCATTAGCTGCACGCTCTTCAGCAAGTGCCGCCTGACGGGCCTCTTCATCCGCCTGAAGCCGCGCGGCTTCTGCGGCTTCTTCTTCGGCACGACGAGTATCTTCGGCGCGGCGACGCTCTTCATCACTATTCGACTTGCGGGCCTGTTCGTCGCGACGACGCGCTTCTTCCAGCCCAAACAGACGCGCTTCCTCGGCCTCTCGCAGCAATTTGGTCTGTAATTCCTGCCGCGACAGAGCGGGCTCTGCAGGACGCGGCCGTGGGGGTGGTGCCTTTGCGACGACCGGTGCCGGCGCGGCTGCCGCGGCGGGCGCAGGTGCCGCAACAGGTGCAGCCTCCACTTGAGGCGCATCCCCTTCGCCCGGCTTCGTCACGCGACGGCGCTTGACCTCGACCACCACGGTGTTCGACCGCCCATGGCTGAAACTTTGTTTGACCTGGCCTGTTTCCACAGTCCGCTTGATGCCAAGCGGCGCGCGCATGCCCAGCTTTGGTTTGTCGTTTGAGTCACTCATTCGCTTAATCCAGGTCCTTTAATCTCAACATGCGCCGCGTCCCCGTGGACCCCCTGCGCAGTTTGCGCAAGGGCATCGGGAATATGGCGTCCTATAAAATGGTGCCAGCGGTCGATGGCTTGCTGAATACGTTCGGCCGCATGCCGATCCGTCACAGCAATATGCACGACATTCTCGCGGCCCAAAGCTTGACTTAACATAGCGCGTCCGGCGGAAATTACCAACCCCGTCCGCCCACTGCCCTCTGCATTTAGGCCAACGCGCAAAGCTTGATCGAGCCGACGGTTGCCATCCTCGCCCGCATCACTGGCGTGGAGCAGCAAAAAGACACGGCCCGCACGCGCGGCCTCCCCAATCCGGTCAGAGCCTGTCAGCACCGTTCCTGCCCGTGCCTCCAGCCCAAGACGGTCCAGCGCGGTTCTCTCCAACGCCGCTTCCACCTTCGCTGCAAGATCATCGGGCACGTCAATGGGCGCAGTTTTGAAAGCCCGCGCAAGCGCGCCCTTCAACTTGCCTTTGACAATTGCTTCTTCCAGTTCGGGCCGATTCACGCCAATCCATGCGCCGCGCCCGGGCGCACGCGCCCGGACATCGGGGGCAACCCGATTGTCAGGCCCGAGGGCAAGGCGAATGAGGCCCGATTTCGGACCCCGTTCACCGGTAATTATACAGCGACGTTCTGGGTCATGCTGAGGGTCCCGCATCGGCGGTCTCCTCGTCGGCAAACCAATGTGCTCGGGCTGCCATGATGATTTCATTCCCCTGCTCTTCGCTCAGGCCATAGTCGGCAAGCACGCCGCCCTTCGGCGCTTCGCTGCTGCCCCGGCCGCGACGGTCATCACGGCGCTTGCGCTCAATCAGTTCATCGGTGGCCAGATCCGCCAGATCATCCAGCGTCTTGATGCACGCCTTACCCAGCGTCACCAGCATGGCTTCCGTCAAATGCGGAAGCTCTGCCCGTGCATCTTCAACACCCAATGCCTGACGCTCTTCCCGGTTCGCCACTTCGCGGCGATCCAGAGCTTCTTGGGCACGGTTTTGAAGTTCGGCGGCGATTTCTTCATCTAGGCCCTCAATGGCGGCCAGCTCATGCGTTTCCACATAAGCGACTTCTTCCATCGCGCCAAAGCCTTCGGCCACGAGCAACTGAGCCAGCGTTTCATCAACATCCAGTTCCTGCTGGAACATTTCGGACTTTTCGATGAACTCGCGCTGACGCTTCTCGCTCGAATCCGTTTCAGTCATGATGTCGATAGCCGAGGCGGTCAGCATGGAAGCAAGACGCACATTCTGACCACGACGGCCAATGGCGAGGCTCAGCTGATCGTCAGGGACGACGACTTCAATCCGCTCTTCTTCTTCATCGATCAAAACGCGGCTGACCGTGGCGGGCTGCAACGCATTCACAACAAAGGTCGCCATGTCGGTTGACCAAGGAATGATGTCGATCTTTTCGCCCTGCAATTCCTGAACAACCGCCTGAACGCGGCTGCCCTTCATGCCGACGCACGCGCCGACTGGATCAATCGATCCGTCATGGCTGATCACGCCGATCTTCGCACGGCTTCCGGGGTCACGGGCGCAGGCCTTGATCTCGATAACGCCATCATAAATTTCCGGCACTTCCTGCGCGAACAGCTTGCGCATGAAATCAGGATGCGCGCGGGAGAGGAAAATCTGCGGCCCGCGATTTTCACGGCGGACATTCAGGATGAGCGCACGGACGCGATCATTGATACGCAGCACTTCGCGCGGGATCTGCTGATCCCGGCGGATAACGCCTTCGGCACGGCCCAGATCAACGACGACATGGCCGAACTCAACACGCTTCACGACGCCGGTGATGATTTCTCCGGCGCGATCCTTAAACTCTTCAAATTGGCGCTCGCGCTCCGCATCGCGCACCTTTTGGAAGATGACGTGCTTTGCGGCCTGGGCTGCAATGCGGCCAAATTCAATCGGGGGGAGCGGATCAACGATGAAATCGCCAATCGCGGCACCCGGCTGAAGCTTCTGGCCATCCTTCAGGCTGACCTGCTTGAAGTAATCTTCAACCTCTTCAACCACTTCGACCACACGCCAGAGACGCATGTCGCCCGAATTTGCGTCAATCTTCGCGCGGATATCATTTTCCGCGCCATAACGGGCACGCGCCGCACGCTGAATGGCATCTTCCATCGCTTCGAGCACAATCGCTCTATCGATCAGCTTTTCGCGGGCAACCGCGTCGGCAATGGCAAGGAGTTCAGCCTTATTGGCAGAAATGGCGTTGGACATGGTTTACCTTTCCACAGAAATAACGTCCGCCCCGTCCGTCGAGAGCGGTTTGGTGGCCTTGATCAGCGCATCGGTCAGCAGCAGCTTGCCGCTGGTGATGACTGAAAACGGAACGCGCACGGTCTCGCGCGTTTTCGATGTCGTGATGAGGATGGTGTCTCCATCCAGCCCCTCAATCTGACCATCAACTTGTTTGCGGCCCTCCACAGGCTCTGCAAACCGCAGGCGCGCATCAAAGCCCGCCCAATCGGCATAGTCAGACAAGCGCGTCAGCGGCCGATCAATCCCGGGGGAGCTGACTTCCAGTCGATAGGCTTCTTCAATCGGGTCAGCTGCATCCAGCACGTCCGACAAGCGGCGGGACAATTCCGCGCAATCTTCGATGATCAGCTGGCGCGTCTCAGGGCGCTCGGCCATCACCTGCAAAGTTGGGTCCGATGTTCCGCCGAACATTTTGACGCGCACAAGCTTCAAACCCAAGGCGTCCACCTCAGGCTCAATCAGCTTTATCAGTGCGGCAATATCTGCCATCGAATCTCCGGAATTCAAAAAACACTCTGCAACGCCCTTTGGCCGCCGGAACCTGCCGGTTCCGACCTCAACATGTTTACCGATGTCGAGAGGACAAGGCGCTCTATAGTCAGGCACGGCCGATGGAGCAAGCAGAGTCTTGCATCCTAGGGTGCCGACGATCTTGGTTCTGGGACAGGAGCGCGCAGCCTGATTTGACCTTGGTACCAGCCTAAGCTACGGAACATAAAAGGAACAATGATCGCAATCGACTGATGCACGAGCCGCTTTCCCGTAAGATCATTCATATCGACATGGATGCCTTTTTCGCGTCCGTCGAACAGCGGGATCATCCAGAGTTGCGGGGAAAGCCTGTTGCCGTGGGCGGCGGCGGACCGCGTGGTGTGGTGGCAGCCGCCAGCTATGAAGCACGTAAATTTGGGGTACGGTCAGCCATGCCGTCTGCCCGAGCACGGCGGCTCTGCCCGGAACTGATCTTTGCTCCACCCCGGTTTGATGTCTATCGGGCCGTTTCTGCGCAGATCCGCGCAATTTTCTTGTCTTGGACGCCGCTCGTTCAGCCGCTCAGCC
>JBJTAW010000087.1:0-7274 GCA_046091025.1 Chakrabartia sp.
GGTTTCTATTACATTCGTAATGCGAGGGTCAGGTGTTCGAGTCATCTAAGCGGCACCAGCTTTTCTATTTCCAGTCTTACGCCTTTGCCTGTGCTTGAAACACGCGGGGGCCGATCCCATTTCGGTCTGGCGGGGCGGCGACCTAACGCCCACCCGCCCCACACAGAGGACAGGACGCCGATGAAACGCATGATGTTGGCTCTGGGCGCTACTCTAAGCCTTGTGGCTTGCGGGGACGTAGTCCAGCAAGCCGAAGATTTTCGCAATGCAACCGAAGCGGCCATTGACGAGCAAGGCCTTGCCAACAGCCTACGGTCTGCGGTCAATGAAGATGCGATTAAGGGTCTGGTGACGGGGGCTGCGAAGGAGGCTCTTGGCGATGCGATACCGCCAGAGGCTATGGGCGCGGCGGGCGCTGTGATTGATGAAGAGGCGCTGGCCAAGGGTGTCGATCAAGCGGTCGATGGGCAGGCGCTTAAAGGCGCTGTGCGCGACTTGCTAAAAGACGCCAATCCGTCCACCACGACCGATCCACAATAGCTTGGCTCTGAGAAGCTTTGAGGACCAGGATATGCGTTTCTTGAACTGGCTTGCCTTTGGCCTTGCCGGCCTCATCTCGTTTGGTGAGGTCGCCCGCTTTTGGGGCGATGTGCGCTTCATTCCAATGGCGCTGGATGAGCTTTTGGTGGCAGCGGCGTTGATCTGGGCGGGATGGCGGGGCCGCCATCAGGATGCGCAGCCACATCTCATCGCTTGGGGCGTATTTTCTGGCCTGATGCTCGTCCTCTTGGTGGAGACGGCAAATCACCAAATCCATGGCCCGGAGAAAGCCGCCGGGCCGCTCTATCTTGTGGCTTTGAGCGTCCTGCTCATCACCGGATTAGGGGCGATCCACGCCACGCTGCGTTTGCTCCGCCAAAGCAGAGGCCGGTAGCTTTACTGTCACAACAAAAGGCCCCGTCATCGCCGGACCCATATAGCGGGCATCCGCAAGGGTGACCGTTGTCGTTGTGGGTGTCCGCTCCACTTGCGCAAAGGGCAGGCGTGACCAATAGAGAAAATCCGCCACGGCCTTATACTTGCGGGCTTCGACCAAGGCGGGATCATTCATATTGGTTTTGATCAGCCGATCCTCCAAATGGATATGCGGCGCGGGCAGCCAGTTAAGCGCGCCAAAGCCATAGGAATCGGACGTTAAAAAGACGATATCCCGACGAAACGGGTTCAGCGGAACCGGGCTGGCCACGACATCGGTTACCGGGCCGAGACCTTGGGCGTTGGCCTGATCCCGGGTCATGCGTTCTGCTGCATCATTGCTCAGGCCCATGCCGAGGATATAGACGCTCGAAAGAGCAAGGCTGAGCCGCGCGGGGCGCGCCGCCTTTGCAGACCCCACACGCTGACGGCGGCGCGACAGCCAGACCCCCAGCCCCAGCATGATCCAGATCCAGAGATCGATGATGAACAAGACATCGCCGTAAAACCACCGCTCTGAAAAGGGCATGAGCAGGCGGATGCCATAAGTGTTCATATAATCGAGCAGAGGGTGCGAAAACCATCCGACATAGGCCAGCGCCAAAAGCCAGCCGCGATGGATGGGCAAGCGATCTGCTGGCCGATTGCCTCTTTTACCCTGCGCATGATCGAATAGAACCAAGGCGGCGGCCAAAAGTGGCGGCAGAATCAGCATGGCGATGGGGCCGTGGGTCCACCCCCGACGCCAAGCCAGATTCTCATTCACCAGCAGGCCCAGCACATCAATATCCGGCAAATTGGCGCCGATGATCAGCGCCGCCATACCAAGGCCCGTCTTTTTCTTCAGGCCAGCTTCGCCCAAGGCGGTTCCGGCAAGACTATGCGCAAGATTATCCAATGATGGTCTCCGGCAAGTTGGGGCAGTGCGATACGCCTTGGGGTCGTTACTGGTTTTCGCGCGCGGAGGCCAGACCAAGCCAGCGTGACAGCCCCGTGATGTGCCGCAAAACCAACCGCTCCAAAAGCCAGATCGCCAATAAAGAAAGGGCGAGCAGCGGCAGAAAAACCGCAAGGCATAGCGTGATCATAACGACCATTTTGCGCTGCGGCGGGGAGAGGAGCGGGGGTGGCGCGCCCAATCGGTCAGAGGGCTTGCGCCGGCGCCACAGCACAAAGCCAGTTATCGACAGCGTGATCAGCATGAGGGCGGTCGCCACGCCAATCATCTGATTGACGATGCCGAACAGCTGCCCCTCGTGCCAAGCAACGCCATAGCCTACGACCCGGTCGATCACATGCTTATCCGCAAAGCCCTCGGTCGAGACGCGCCGACCCGTCATGACATCATAGACCAAGGTGACACGCCGAGGCCGATCTTGCGTGTCAGATCGCACCGCCCAGCCCGATTTCACCCCACCGCCAAAGGGTAAGGGCTGACCCGGTGGGGTTACGACCACCGGAAAGTCGAGCTTTGCCCGATGCGCTTGGCGGACGATTTGGTTGATCGAAACGGACGGCATTGCAGATCCACTGCCACTTGCCATCATGGCCGCATGATCATGCTCGGCATGATCCACACCCCCAGCTGGTCGCCCGCCGATCGTCCAACCCTGCGCGCCCTTCACCCAGCCCATTTCGGCACGCACCGCCTTGAATGCGCTGCCCCAAACATCGGCCCAGGGCAGGCCTGTCAGCAGCAAAATCATCGCCAGACCGGACACCCAGAAGCCCATGACGGCATGCACATCACGCCACAGCGCCGCACGCCCGGCTGATATGCGGGGCCAAATGACCCCGGCCGCGCCCCGGCCTTTGGGCCACCAGAGATACAGCCCCGTCAGGATCATGACGATGGCCCAGCTCGCTGCGAGTTCGACCAGCCAGCTTCCCGGCTTGCCGATCAGAAGCTGGCCGTGCAGTTTCTGCACCACTTCCATGATCCGCCAATCTGGGTCGAGAGTGGCCAAGACCTGACCTTGGGGAGAGACAAACACATCGCGCATGGCCTGCCCCCCTTCGCCCGCGGGCAGGGCAATATGCACCATCGCCGCATCCCCCGGATGTTCGGGCAGCCGGTAGGCGTGAAAGCTGGCCCCCGGCCATGCGGCCAAAGCGGCGTCCACCTGCGCATCGGGCGCGACGGCCCCCAATGTTGGCAAGTTGCGAAAGGCCCGCTCCTCCCACCGGTCAATCTGCGGCTTGAACAGATACATGGCCCCTGTGAGCGACAGGATCAGCACCATCGGCATGACCAATAGTCCGGCATAAAAATGCCAGCGCCAGATCATGCGGTAAAATGCCGCCGTCTCAGATGGATCAGAAGAGTGCGTCATCACGTCACCATGTCGCTTTCAGATCCAGCACATAGGTGCGCTGGGGCAGGGGATGGGCGACATAGGCCTTATCATTGAACAGATTGTCGATGCCCGCCCCCAGCTCTAGCCGCGGGGTCAGTCGCCAGTTCAGGCGGGTATCAACGGTCAGATATTCAGACTGAAAGCCAAAGGCATCTCCACGCACGAGACCAAACAAATCCGAATTGGGCCGCGACGCATAGCGCCAGCCCAGCGCGAGCTTGACTGGGTCAGCGATGCGATAGCGCAGCGTGCCATTGGATCGCCATTTTGGAATGCGCGGAAACTGCACACCCTCAGCCGCCAAATTGGACACATTCTTGATCGTCTTTGCATCAATCCAGGCGAGATTGGCATCGACATCAAGGCCTTGGATCAGAACATCCTTGGCCTCCACAATCAGCTCCACCCCATATTGGCGCACCTGATCGACATTTTTGTAGCTGGTCACAACAGTGCCAAATTGGTTGAGGCCACTAAAACTGAAAATGGCGTCCTTTATGTTTTGATAAAAGAGGCTGAGCGTCGTCTGCGTGCTGCCAGCGCGATGCCGGACGATCAGATTGGCATCTTCTGATTTTTCCGCCTTGAGGTTCGGATCAAAGCTTTGCGGGTCGATGGCTTGGGCAATATCATCGAACCGCCCCTGATAGAGTTCCCCAACAGTCGGGAATCGTTTGGCAGTGCCAAGGCTGATCTGCACCGCAAGGGCATCGTTGATATCGCCCTGAAGGCTCAATTTGGGGCTGATGGAGTCCTCGCTGCGCGCGGAATAGGCATCATCTTTGCGCACCCCGGAATAGGCCTTTGCAATGCCCCCGGCATAAGCGCGCCAGCCATCATAGCGAACGCCACCCGTGAGCGCCCAGCGCGCACCAAGGTTGACCGTATCTTCCGCCCAAATGCCCCAAAGACGGGTCTTGCCATAGGTCGAAGTTGAAAAGGACGGCGCCGTCGCCGCATCCCAATTGGTGGTCTTAAAGCTATCTGTTGCGGTTTCATACAGGTTGGCGCTGGCCCCAAAGGCGAGCTTATGCCCGGCAAGGTCGCGTTCAACCGTCAGATCACCCGTCGACCAACCGGGGCTATCGACCAAAGATTGTGTGCCCTGCCCCAAGGATGCGCCCGTCGCATAATCCCGCGAGGTGCGGGTGTCCCATTTTGGGATCCAGTAACGCGACAGGTTGAGCGCGACATTCCAATCCGCCAGCGGGCCGGCGAGTTTAAGCCCAGCCAGATATTCTGTGCGGCGGGTTTTGGAGAATGTGAGGCCCGTGGCATTCCACACACGCCCCTTATAGCTCACCCGGCCTTGCGTGACGGGCGCGCCCGTATTTGCATTGACCAGCCAGCTTTTGGGGTCTGTGAGATCCTGCTGGGTGAGCCAGATCATCCCAAGCGCATCCATCTGCCACCCACTGGCCGTTGTATAGCCAATGCGAAGACGCGCTTGATCCTGCGTGACATCAACCGGGGATGCCGCGCCGAAAACTGGCGTCGCAAGGCGCGTGTCGTCATAGGCCCCAACCACGGCGGTTGCCGCACCCGTTGCCGGGGTCAGCAGATTATAGGTCATGGACTGGCCGGTATTTTCAAAATGCCGACCCGACAGGCGCACAGACCAAGGGCCATCCGTCTGTGCCCAAGTGACGCCGCCTTCTAGGCTATAACCCGTAAAACTTTGATCAAAGCCATATTCCTTGAACGGCATGATCATCGTCTGCGCCGTTGCGTAAGCCGAACTCTCCTTCGGTTCTTGGGTTGTTACAGAAATCACGCCGCCCATGGAATTGCCGCCATAGCGTGCGGAATAGGGGCCATAGACGATGTCAAACTGACGAACTTCGGCTGGCCCCACAACATTCCATTTGGGCGGAAAGTCCCAGCGATTGCCCAGGAAGTTGGAAACAACAAAGCCATCCACCATCACAATGGTACGGGCGCTTTGAATCGTATTGGCCCCGCGCAACGCGACCACTGCATTATCATCGCCCGCAAAACGTTTGCGGACGAAGAAATTGGGCGTGTACTTCATCAGATCTTCGACATTGAGCGCGTTGACCGCCTCAAATTCATCCTTCCCCAAGGAAATGGACAGCCCCCGCGGCACAACCGTGATCGGGGCCTCTCTCTGCCCAATGACGAAAATGGTGGTGTCAGCCTCTGAGTCACTTGCCATATCGGCAAGCGCATTGGCCGATGCAGGATCGGCGGTCGCCGCTATTGCCATTACGACGAGGGACGCCCGTTGAAGGGCTGCCCGCTTGCTGGGCGAAAGAGCCCAAGCCATTTTGTTCATGATAAAACCTATTTGCTGAGAAACAGCCATCCACAGGGACGGCCACAATCGCACTCAAGCCTCGCCTGAGCGCACATCATCAGCAGCGTCGGACATTCATCCCATCCGCTGCGCGAGATCAACTCAACGCAGGTGGGCCGGTTTTGGGGGGTGGGGGTGCAGCAAGACCTTGGCCAACCGCAACCAAAAAGGGACGGATCGGGGCGATGGACGGCAGGTCTGCATAACGCGGCAGCCCATCAATAAAGGGCGGCACATCCAGCGCAAAGCCAAGTGCAGCAAAAGTGCAATGACCGTCAGAGGCCTCGGCTGGCGCACTTTCCTTATGCAGTTTGCCGTCGGCATCCAGCCAAGCAACGGTAACGCCCGCACCCGAACAAATCGTAATCCATTGCCCCTGGGCCTCGCTCGGCATCCAGCCCGCCGGGACAAGCGCCCGAAACGCGAGGATCATCGCGAGAAATACGCCAAGCGTTACCTTATGAGCACGGAACACCATCATCTGCACGGCCCTTAAGCCGCCGCTGAATCCAATTCAAGCCGGGTCTTCCGGCCGATTGCGATTAGGTTAGGCGCATCGGCTCTGGCAGATCAAAGCTGGCGCAGAGAATGCCCGACAGCGCATGCAGCACATCAGACAAGATCAAGGTGCCGACCACACTGGCCAACACCAGCGCAAAGGCGACCATCGCCATGACCATATGCTTCATAGAATCGGTGTCGACCGCGCCTGACGTATCGGCGCGCATATGCATGTGCACGGCCGGTTTCCGGCCTTCTTTCCCCAGGCTGCCCATGTTCAAGCGCCCTCTCCTCTATGGCACGACATCCCCCTGCCGTGTTCCAATGGTGAAAGACTGCGTTGAAGGGACGCGTCCGTCAACCCTGAAATTGCTTTCTAGATCAGCGTGTAAGGATGCCGGCTGGCTTTTCTCGGCAATGCTTGTCACTATTGCCGCAATGACCAAGAAGAACGAGACGGGCTTCAAGGGCTTTTTACAGCGATTGGGGCCGGGCCTTGTTACTCGGCATTGTCTTGCTTTTGTTGGTGGCCAACATCATGAACCTTGGCGCGGATTTGAGCGCCATGGGGGCCGCCCTGCAATTGCTGACCGGCGGGTATGCCGTCATCTACACCATCGGCTTTGGCATTTTGTGCGTCGTGGTTGAGGTGATGGTGCCCTATGACCGCTATGCGGGCATCCTGAAATGGACGACCCTATCACTCTTTACCTATGTCGCGGTGGTGTTGGTGTCCAGCGTGCCTTGGCAAGAGGCCGTTACCGCTTTGGTCATCTCAAATATTGAATGGACGCCTGCTTATGCAACGGCGCTGGTCGCCATTTTGGGGACGACAATCAGCCCCTATCTCTTCTTTTGGCAAGCCGCGCAGGAAATTGAAGAGCAGCACCGCCACCATTCCAAGCCCTTATATGAAACACCGGCAAAAGCAGGGCCAGAGCTGCAACGGATCCGAATCGATACACTGACGGGCATGGCCTTCAGCTCAATCATCGCGCTGGCCATTGTCTATGCAGCCGACGCGACGCTCCACGCCAATGGCATTCGCAATATCGAAACATCGGCTCAAGCGGCAGAGGCGCTGCGCCCAATTGCGGGCGATCTCGCTTTTGCCCTCTTTGCAC
>JBJTAW010000088.1:0-9791 GCA_046091025.1 Chakrabartia sp.
CGCACCCAGCAGGGCGCGGCCAAGGCCACTCTCCCCGCCGTGCGCCTCATCGACCAACTCCCCGGCGCAGGCGTGCCCGAAAGCCAGAAATCCCTCGCCGTCGAAGTCACCCGTCAACCCACCGAGAAGAGCTATGGCGAAGAGGATTTAAAGGCGATTGCCGAACGGGTTGTTGCGGCTGCGGGGAAACTGGGGGCTGTGCTGCGGGGGTAACCCTCCCCCAACCCCTCCCGCCTACGGGAGGGGAGGAAGCAGGTTAGCGCAAAGACGCAGAGCCCGCAGAGAAACACCTTTTTTGGCGAAGGCGGCTGGATTGCAGACGCACTGGTGCGCCTCGCAATGACGGGGGACTTGCGACCCTTTGAGCCTCTGCGGCCTCTGCGCAAATTTTTGTCTGCTGAACTGGGGCTCACATCTCATGTATGATGGCTGGAGCGGGTGAAGGGAATCGAACCCTCGTCGTAAGCTTGGAAGGCTTCTGCTCTACCATTGAGCTACACCCGCGTCGCCTTGGCCTTGGGCCATTGTTGCGCGGAGGCGCTTTGCCACTGAGGCGGGGCGGGCGTCAACTGTTTCTGGCGGTGATGTGCCCAATCTGTGCGTGAGGGCCGCTTTGCCTTTAGGCTGGATCGAGCAAAATGGCGCTGGCGGCCAGTATGGCGGTGAGGCTGCCCAGACCCAGAGACAATGTACGGCGCAGGCTGAGCCAACCTTTGGGCAAGGCGATGGTGCGCGCCAATCGGTGATCGACAAATGGGCTCAGGAGCAGCGCTACGCTGATCACCAGCAACTGCGGCCCGGGCCATGTCCAACCAAAAATCCAAGGCAGATAAGCTGCAAACCCAATGAGACTGGGGAGGACAGCCGCGGCATAGGCCCATTTGGGCGCGCTGGGTGTGGCGATGGTTATGCCCCACCAGACTCCGCCCAGAAAGCTGAAGATCAGCGCGGCATAGCCAAATCCTGCGGCAATTGCCGTCCAACGCAATTCGGGATCGGTCAACAGCAGCACCGCCAGTAATTGCGGCAAGAGACCTGCAAGGCCGAGCCAGCGGGCGGAAGTCTCAAGATTCATGGGGTCAAGCCGTGTCATTTGATCCCTCTTCATGCTGCGACCCGGCCCGGCTTGCTGCGGCAGCGATCTGAACAGTAAATGACATTATCCCAATCTCTTGCCCATTTTTTCCGCCATGCAAATGGCCGAGCGCAGGCGGGGCACATCTTGGTCGGAAGGTCGGATTTCCGTCGCATTTTAGGCATTATGCCGCTCCCGATGCCCCTAATAGGCCAAAGCGGGACACTGCTTTGGCAGACCTAACGCCGGACCATTAACTCTTCGCTTCAAACTATCAGGCAAAAGAGCTATAGAAAGCTGAGCGAATGGCCATATTGGCAGTCCGCGTGACCCGTCTGCACAGGTCAACGCCGGTACGACCCTTCGCTCGCAACGGCCAATATTGCCGTGTTATGTGAGGGGATATACATGGCTGAGATGATGACTGCCGCAGCACCCACAAATCTCGATTCGTTGATTGCAAACAGCCCGGTTGCATCGGTGATCAGCAATCCACGCCTGCAGGATAACCCGATCATCGCTTGTAACCAGGCCTTTAAAGATCTGACTGGCTATAATGATGATGAGATTATCGGCCGCAATTGCCGTTTTCTCTCAGGCCCCGCGACCGAACCCTGGTTGTCGGACACGATCCGCGATGGTGTGCGCGAGAAACGGCCCGTTCTGGTCGAAATTCTGAATTATAAGAAAGATGGCACGCAGTTTCGCAATGCGGTTCTGGTGGCTCCAATTTTTGACAGTGCGGGAGAGCTTGAGTTTTTTCTTGGCTCTCAGGTCGAAATCCCCGCCGATGCGCCGGGACCGAGCACAGGTCGCCATGCGCAGGCGACCAAGCTGGTCAAGGCGTTGACGCCACGTCAGCGCGAAGTCCTGACCCATATGGCGCTGGGCAAGCTGAACAAGCAAATCGCTTATGATCTGGGCCTGAGCGAACAGACGGTGAAGATGCACCGCGCGGCGCTTTTGGAGCGCTTGGGCGCGGCGACAACGGCTGATGCCATTCGTATCGCCGTGGAAGCAGATCTGGCTGGGCCTCCAAAGGCTTAGGATGCTTTGAGGGTAATCTACCCTCAAGTATAATGAACTAAGGGGCATATCGATCCTGCTCAAAAAAAGCAGTATCCCGATACTGCCGGAGGGGGATCCCCCTCTCTCTCCTACCTTTCCTGCACTTCCTCCCCAAAATTTGTCTTTTGAACATAAAAATAGGTGGCATTTTAGCCCCCACCCCGTCATCTTTGCGGCAAGCCCATGGGGGGCCTGATAATCGCTGGAGATATGATGCACGCCGTAACGAGCCAACCGGCCTGGGTCTTACTTGCCTATCTGACCGCGGGCATTTTCTTCATTCTGGCCCTGCGTGGCCTGTCGTCCCCCGCCACATCCCGACGCGGCAATCGTTTTGGCATGGCCGGCATGGCGATTGCGGTGGGAACCACTTTGGCGACGCACGAAGTCGCCAGCCTGCCCGAAATCCTTGGAGCATTGGCCATTGGTGGCGGCATTGGCTGGATCACGGCGCGGCGCATCGCGATGACGGATATGCCGCAGCTTGTGGCTGCCTTTCACTCGCTGGTTGGCATGGCCGCCGTTCTGGTGGCCGCCGCCGCGTTCCTTGAACCCGCCAATTTCGGCATTGCGGGGCCAGATGGCCTCATTCATCTCGTCAGCCGCTTGGAAATGGGCCTTGGCATTGCCATTGGCGCCATCACCTTTTCAGGCTCTGTCATCGCGTTTCTGAAGCTCAATGGCTCGATGTCCGGCGCACCCATCATGCTGCCCGGCCGTCATGTGATTAACCTAGCGACGCTGGCCGCGATTTTGGGCCTAATCGCCTATTTCCTGACCGATCAGTCGCCCTGGGTGTTTTGGACAATCACGGCTTTGTCCTTTGTTATTGGCTTTTTGCTCATCATCCCCATTGGCGGGGCGGACATGCCAGTCGTCGTTTCGATGCTCAACAGCTATTCCGGCTGGGCGGCAGCAGCCATGGGCTTTACGCTTCAGAATTCAGCCATGATCATCACCGGCGCGCTGGTCGGCTCATCCGGCGCGATCCTGAGCTATATCATGTGCAAGGCCATGAACCGCAGCTTCATCAGCGTGATTGCCGGTGGCTTTGGCGCTGACGCCGCCGCAAGCGATGGCCCCGCCAAGGAACAGCGCCCTTGGAAGCGCGGTTCAGCCGAAGATGCAGCCTTCCTCCTGAAGGAAGCCGAACAGGTCATCATCATCCCAGGCTATGGCATGGCCGTGGCCCAAGCCCAGCATATCCTACGTGAAATGGGCGATGTGCTGAAGAAAGAGGGCGTCCGCGTCAAATACGCCATCCACCCGGTTGCTGGCCGTATGCCGGGGCATATGAATGTGCTGCTGGCCGAAGCGAATGTTCCTTATGATGAAGTCTTTGAGCTGGAAGATGTTAACAGCGAGTTCGCCCAAACCGATGTCGCCTTCATCATCGGCGCAAATGACGTGGTGAATCCGGCCGCAAAGACCGACAAATCTTCCCCCATTTACGGCATGCCCGTTTTTGATGTGGATAAGGCCAAGACCATCATGTTCATCAAACGCTCTATGGGCGGTGTTGGCTATGCCGGTGTCGACAATGATGTGTTCTATATGGACCAGACGATGATGCTTCTCGCCGATGCGAAGAAGATGGTGGAAGACATCGTCAAAGCTTTGCAGCACTGAGCATAGTGCGCAGCGGACACTGCGTCTAAGAGGGCTGTATGTCGATGGAATCTGACCTTCAACTCGCGTGTCGTCTCGCCGATGTGGCGGGGGCGGCAATCCGCCCCTATTATCGCGACAGCTTTGGCCTTGAGAGCAAGGAAGATGCCTCGCCCGTGACGCTGGCGGATTGCGCTGCCGAAGCGGCGATGCGCCTTTTGCTGAACCATGAATCACCGCGCGATGGGATTATCGGCGAGGAGTTTGGCACGGAGCGCGGCGATGCCAGCCGGGTCTGGGTGCTTGATCCGATCGATGGCACGACCAGCTTTGTCGCGGGTCGCCCGATATTCGGCACGTTGATTTCATTGATCCAAGATGGCTGGCCTGTGCTGGGCATCATCGACCAACCCATCACACAGGAACGCTGGATCGGCGCGATTGGGCAGCAGACGCTTTTCAATAATGGCCCGGCCCGAACCCGGCGCTGTCGCGAGTTATCCGATGCAATTCTTGGCACCACCAGCCCGCATCTCTTCACCGAGCATGAGGCCGAACATTTTGTCGCATTGGCTGGAAAAGTTGCGCGGCGGCGCATTGTCTATGGCGGGGATTGCTATAATTATGGCTTGGTGGCGAGCGGGCATATCGATCTGGTCGTTGAATCGGGCCTGAAGCTGCATGATTTTGCGGCCCTTATCCCGATTGTCGAAGGCGCGGGGGGCATGATGTGCGATTGGGCTGGCCATCCGCTCAATGCCCAATCGGCGGGCGATGTGATTGCGCTGGGCGATCCGGCGCGACTGGAAGATGTGCTCGAAATTCTATCGCATCAACATTGCGGGTAGGCGCCCTTCGCAACTGCTGAAACGGCATTGATCCACAATTTGTGAAACTGCCCCCTTTCCCTCTGGGGCTGGCTGGCCTAACCCTGATCCTTATGTGGCAGCTCTATCAGTTCGCTCTATGTCCATTTTCTCGCAAGGTGCGTCTCCTCATGGGGGAGAAGGGCATTGGCTATGAGCTTGTGCGCGAATATCCTTGGGAGCGACGCGACGAGTTTTTGGATCTGAACCCGGCCGGACAAACGCCGGTACTGGTCGATCCAGATAGAGGCCTGACCCTAATTCATTCCTCCGTTATCTGCGAGTTTCTGGAAGAAACGGTCGAAAAAACGCCGATGATTTCTGGAACCGCGCCCAATCGCGCAGAAATCCGACGCCTGACCGCTTGGTTTGATGAGCAATTTTATATGCAGGTCGTCGGGCCCCTGCTTCACGAACGCATGGAAAAACGCCTCATCCATCGCACATCCCCCGATGGCGGCATCTTGCGAGAGGCGATGCGCAACGCAAAGCAACTGCGCGATTACATCGATTGGCTGCTTGCTCTAAGAAACTGGCTTGCAGGATCTAGCCTGAGCCTCGCCGATTTGGCCGCAGCGGCCCATATCTCAGTTGCGGATTATCTCGGCGGCATTGATTGGCGCGGCCATGAGCAAACCAAACGCTGGTATTCGGGCCTTAAGTCCCGACCCTCCTTCCGGCCGCTCTTGAGCGAGAAGATGGAAATCATCCCGCCGCCAACGCATTATGACAAGGTCGATTTTTAAGGCCGGGTCGCTGTCAAAATATAGTTAAGTGCCAGATCGTCCGATAGGTGCAGGCCTGTGGTCGGCGAAAAAGCAATGCCGCGCATCTCCCCGACCTTCAGACCCGCCGCTTCGACCAGCGGGATGAGTTCTTCCGGTGTCAGAAACTTATCCCAATCATGCGTTCCCTTGGGGATCATGCCCAAGCCTTCGGCCAATGCGATCATGGCGAGGCGTGAAGCGCTTGTGCGGTTCGGGGTAGACAGGATCATAAGTCCATTTGGCGCAAGCCGAGCCGCCAGCGCCTGCACAAAATGGCCAGGGTCGGCCACATGCTCAATGACTTCCATCGACGAGACAAGATCAAATTGACCATTAAGATCGGCAATATCGGCGCAGCGATAGTCAATCTTCAGACCTGCCCCTTGCGCATGTTGGTGGGCCGCCGCGATATTCTCGGGCGCCGCATCCACACCGACCACATCCGCGCCCAGCCGAGCGAGCGGCTCACACAACAAGCCTGCGCCACAGCCAACATCAATCGCGGACTTGCCAGCCAGCGGCCGAACATCTCGCGGACTAAGGCCCCAATGGGCGTCACATGCCGCACGAATGAATCGTAGGCGGACAGGATTGAGCTTGTGCAGCATGGCGGATGACCCCTTGGGATCCCACCAATCTGCGGCTAATTTACCAAAATGCGCGGCCTCTGCCGGGTTAATGGTTGTTGCGGGGATTGCCTTTGCCATACCCGTTCCCTAACAGGACGGCGCCTTTCGGCCAAACCCGCATTTGGTTTACGCTATAGGATATCCGATGGCCCGTATCGTCATGAAATTCGGCGGCACCTCTATGGCAGGGACGGAACGTATCCGTAACGTCGCAGCGCGCGTGAAGCATGAAGTGGATGCCGGCAATGAAGTCGCCGTTGTCGTATCCGCTATGGCCGGGGAAACAGACCGGCTCGTCAACTTCTGCCGCGAAGCCGCCCCCTTGCACGATCCACGCGAATATGACGTTGTGGTTGCCGCTGGGGAGCAAGTCACCTCTGGCCTACTCGCCATTACGCTTCAGGCCATGGGTGTGAAGGCGCGCAGCTGGCTGGGATGGCAATTGCCGATCCGGACGAGCGCCGCCCATGCCTCTGCCCGGATTGAAGATATTGATACGACAGGCTTGATCGCCGCAATGCAGTCTGGCGAAGTCGCCGTTATTCCCGGATTTCAGGGGCTGACCGCTGACGATCGCATTACCACGCTGGGCCGGGGCGGATCAGATACGTCTGCTGTGGCTGTGGCCGCCGCCGTGAAGGCGGATCGATGCGACATCTACACCGATGTGGATGGCGTCTACACGACTGATCCGCGGATCGTGCCCAGAGCGCGCAAGCTGGCCAAGGTCACCTATGAAGAAATGCTTGAGCTGGCGAGCGTTGGAGCCAAGGTGCTTCAGACACGCTCTGTCGGCCTTGCCATGAAGGAAAGTGTGCGGGTTCAGGTATTGTCGTCTTTTGATGACCCGACCGACAACCCCATAACCGGCACGCTGATCGTCGGTGACGACGAAATCGGAGAAGATGAAATGGAACGTCAACTGATCACCGGCATCGCCCATGACAAGAATGAGGCCAAGGTTACGCTGACCCGCGTGCCGGATCGGCCGGGCGCTGTTGCCAATATTTTTGGCCCGCTGGCCGAAGCCAATATCAATGTCGATATGATCATTCAAAATATTGCCCATGATACGGGGTCAACCGACGTTACGTTCACGGTGCCGGGCGCAGAACTTGTGCGCGCAATTGATACACTGGAAAAAGGCAAGGATTCCATCGGCTATCAAGAGCTGATGCATGACACCAAAGTTGCCAAGATTTCGGTCGTCGGCGTTGGAATGCGCAGCCATGCGGGTGTTGCCTCCACTATGTTCAAGGCCCTTGCCCAGCGCGGCATCAATATTCAGGCGATCTCGACCTCCGAAATCAAGGTTTCGGTTTTGATTGATGAGGATGAAACAGAGCTGGCCGTGCGCGTGTTGCACACCGCCTATGGCCTTGATGCTGAGGACGTCGCATGAGCAAACTCAACGCGCTGATGGCGCGCGGAACCGACTTTCTGGGGTCGCGTGTCGCTATCATGGCTGGGGCCATGAGTTGGATTAGTGAGCGGCACCTTGTGTCAGCCATGTCCAATGCGGGCGGTTTTGGCGTGATTGCCGGCGGGGCGATGCCGCCAGAAATCTTATCGGCTGAAATTGCGGCAACCAAGGCGATGACGGACAAGCCCTTTGGCGTGAACCTCATCACCATGCACCCGCAGTTAAGTGATCTTATCGCCATTTGCGCACAACACCAGGTGAGCCATGTGGTGCTGGCGGGCGGCCTGCCCCCTGCCGGCGCGATTGACCAGATCAAGGCCTTTGGCGCGAAAGTTGTATGCTTTGCGCCCGCGTTGTCCCTCGCCAAAAAGCTTGTCCGTTCTGGCGTGGATGCCCTCGTCATCGAAGGGAATGAAGCCGGCGGCCATATCGGGCCGGTGACAACATCGGTTCTGGCGCAGGAAATTCTCCCCGAGATGGCCGACCAGATTCCCGTCTTTGTAGCGGGCGGCATCGGCCGGGGTGAGATGATCGCGTCCTATCTGGAACAAGGGGCTGCTGGGGTGCAAATCGGCACACGGCTGGTCTGCGCGACAGAATGCATCGCCCATCCCAGCTTCAAAAAGGCGTTTTTACGTGCCTCTGCCCGTGATGCGATTGCCAGCGTGCAAATCGACGCACGTCTGCCCGTTATCCCCGTGAGGGCGCTTAAAAATGCCGGCACCGAAGAATTTACGCGTAAGCAAATTGAAGTGGCTGGCATGCTTGATCGCGGCGACATTGATATGGCGACAGCGCAGCTGGAAATTGAGAAATTCTGGGCTGGCGCCCTTCGGCGCGCAGTCATTGAAGGCGATGTCGACAATGGCTCTCTCATGGCGGGCCAGTCCGTCGGCATGGTTAAAGCCGAAGAAAGCGTGCAGCAAATTCTCGATACTTTGACCCAAGAAGCAGAGGCTGCACTGACGGCGCGTTAAGCTGGTTCGTTGACGACTGCTGTCTGTGCAGGTGCACGAACACCCGCCCGCTGGCGTCGGGCGAGTTCGGCCTTTAGCTCTTCTGGCTTTGGCGCCCAGAGGAAGCCGAAGCTGACCGTTCCGGACTTTGTCTCGACTACATGGTGTAGGCGGTGGGCCTGAATGATGCGCTTCATATAGGCGCTTTTGGGAATGTAACGGATGTTGACGCGACGGTGCACGATGACATCGTGAAAGCCGAAATAGATCGCCCCATAAGCCGCAATGCCACCGCCAATCCACGCATAAACTGCGCCATGACCAAGGCCGATTCCATACCAGAATAGGCTGATCGACGGGATGGCAAAAATTGCGGCGTAAAGATCATTCAGTTCAAATATCCCATGACGCGGTTCATGGTGGCTTTTGTGAAGGAACCAGCCGGGGCCATGCATAAGCCAACGGTGCGCAACATAGGCAAAGCCTTCCATGAAGATCACGGTCAGCAGAAAAACGAGAAGTGCGGCCCAAATCGACATGCGCTTTCCTTTACACCTTTGTTCAGGCTTTCGTCATTATTTATGCGATAGAACCACACCATCTTTTGGGGAGGATGTGATTTGACCCGCAAAATTTTTCTTGCCGCCTTGCTTGGAGGGCTTGTCTCTGCCTGTGCCACACCAGAAGCGCGGCTGCGCAATGGGCTGATGGCGGCCGGGCTGTCCCGTGACGCCTCTGCTTGTATGGCAGACCGCATGATTGATCGGCTTTCGTTGGTTCAATTGCGCCGTTTATCCGATCTATCGAAGATCAGCGAGCAGCAGATTGGCGAGATGCGCGTAGGCGCATTTTGGCGGCAGGTGCGTGCGCTTCGGGATCCCGAAATCCTCTCAATTGCGGCGCGCGCGGGTTTGAGCTGCGCAATTTCTGATTAGTCAGCCGTGCCTGAACAGAAGCTGGGGCTTCCCATCCGTTCAAGGCTATGCTTTAGGCCCTGCAACTCTAGCAGGGACTCGCGCAACCGATGAATATTCACGAGTATCAAGCCAAAGATCTTCTTGCGAAATTTGGCGTCGCCGTGCCCAAGGGCATTCCAGCCATGTCGGTCGAAGAAGCCGTGAACGCTGAAAAGCAGCTCCCCGGCCCGCTCTATGTCGTGAAGGCACAGATTCACGCCGGTGGCCGTGGCAAAGGCAAGTTCAAGGAATTGGGCCCAGATGCCAAAGGCGGCGTCCGCCTTGCCAAATCGCTTGACGAAGTTGAAGCGCATGCCAAAGATATGCTCGGGAACACGCTGGTCACCAACCAGACTGGCGATGCCGGCAAGCAGGTGCAGCGCCTCTACATCACTGATGGTGTAGATATTGCCAAAGAATTCTTCCTTGCCCTTCTCGTGGAC
>JBJTAW010000089.1:0-3195 GCA_046091025.1 Chakrabartia sp.
GTGACGATCAGCGCCCAAATTGTGCGGTTTCGGGCCGACAGGAACGAGCGCAAGACCACCATTCCCAAAAAGGGCAGCATCCCCCACATCACGGGGTGCACCAGCGAAGCGGCCACATGCGAGAGATCTGGCTGCTGGCCTAAAGCGCGAAAAATCTGTTCAGAAAAAGACAGGGCGATCCAAACGGGAATGCAAAAGCTGACCGCAAGCCAAAGCCCCTGCCGAACTGTCCGCCGCACATCGCGCACAGAATGCGGCTTGCGCCCAATTTCTGAGGCAATCATCGGGGCCGTCGCCACCATCAACCCCATGCCGAACAGCGATAGGGACATCACAAGGTTAACGGCCAATGCCCCGGCGGCCAGAGCCTCGGGGCCTATCTTTCCAAGCAAATAGACGTCGGTGGCGTGGATCAAGGCCCCCGACAGGTTGGATAGGATCAGCGGCCATGCGAGAAACAGCGTTGCCCGCAACTCGCCGCCCCAACTGGCCCGACCCGCGGCTTGTCCCCCATCCTGTTTCGCTTGAACCGTCATCTATGCGCACCTTGCCCGCTGGCGGCATAGCCAGATCGAGCGGCGGCTTATACCAATGTTCGCTCGATGAACCAGTAACTCGCAACCGAGCCGATGAAATAAGCCAGAGCGAGGGTAACAGGCCGCGCAGCAGGCGCCCAGAATCGGCGAATGAGTGCCAAACTACCGAGCGTGAGCGCAACAATCACTACCTGCCCGGCCTCAACGCCCAAGTTGAAGGTGAGCAGCGCCATGGGCACTTCCCCTTCTGGCAAACCAATTTCCTTCAAGGCGCCTGCAAAGCCAAAGCCATGCAAAAGCCCAAAGGAAAAGGCGACTAGCCAGGGCGCGCGTTGTGAAAAGCGCAACTCCCCCGGCCGAGACTTCACAATCTCAACCGCCAGAAAGACGATCGACAGGGCGATGACGCTTTCCACGGGCTTTTGCGGCAAGCCAAGAAACCCCAAAGTGGTTCCGACCAAAGTGATCGAATGGGCGACCGTAAAGGCCGTGACTGCGCCAAGGATGCTGCGCCATCCCGTCAGCAGAAATACGAGGGCAAGGACGAAGAAGAGGTGATCAAACCCCAGCAGGATATGCTCGACGCCAATGATAAAGTAAGCGCTGGCAACATCCCAGCGACTGGCCTTTTCCAAGACTTGGAAACTTGTCTGTTGCGGCGTCAACCGGCCTGTTTGAACCGCCGCATTAAGGGGAGCCACCCGCACCAATGCGTCGGCAATCGTGTTATCAAGGCCGTTGATCTTAATCTCTTTTCCGCCAAGCGGCTGGGCGCAGCGCATGGGCCAGATCACTTTTAGGGCAACATCATCCACCGTTCGTTGCGGCGTGCCGACGCTGCATCCCTCAGGCACAACCGGCGTGGCCCGACTGGCAAGGCCAGACCTCAGCGGCCCTTTCCAAGTCATGCGCCACTGCTGTGGAGCAACTTCCGTCAAATCCAGATAGCCCGGACGCAATTCATCCGCACGTGCTGCCGGTGCCACGCAGAGGATAATCAAGCACAGCAGCGCCCGGATGATCACGGCTTTTCGATCCGCACAATATAGGCGTCGAGCAATGTCTGATAGGCTTTGTCCTGCCGTTCAGAAAGCGTGGCGGCCCGCCAATCATTTTCAACGCGGTTCCGTACGGTCTCAAAGGACGGCATTTCCCCCGGTTCAATCGCTGAGATTCGGACAATATGACTACCAAAGCCGGATGAAACTGGTCCCGTCCATTGCCCAGCCTTTCCAGCAAGCAAAGCATCGGCAAACTCATCGCCAAATGTTCTCGCGATATCGGCGCGAGACACCCGGCTCAAAGAAACTGGCAAAGAAATCGGTTGACCAATGCCTTGGGCGGATCCGCCCTTATTCAATCGGGCAATCAAGTCCGCAGCTTGCCCGTCTGCAGCAGTCCCGAGAAAAATCTGTTCAAAACTGGCGCGCGCGTCGCGGGCGTAGCGCGACGCATTGCGATCAAACCAACTGCGCAGGTCCGCATCCGAAGGGGTTACACTTTCCACCTCAGCGGCAGCCAAAAACTCCATCTTGGACCGCAACCGCCGCCGGATGATGGCATCATCCTGATCCAGCCCCATACGCAGGGCTTCCCGATAATAAATTTCTTCTTTGATATAGTCCCGGATGAGCTGATCGATTTCCGCCGGATTGGGCGCGCGCTGCCATGTTTGCTCAAATTGGCGCGTCAGCCAGGTCACCCGGCTCTCATCAATTGCGATTGTCCGATCCGCAGGGTCAACAGCTACACCCCGCCAGCTTGCAGTGGCAAAAACCAATAGCCCTGCCACCAAAAAATGCACGAGCGGCTCGCGCGCGATTCGCCTGAGGCGCTCTCCCCTAAACATGGGGAGGATATTAACGCGCCAACATCATTAATCCAGTGGGAAGCTGGGTCGCACCGGCAAAGCGCCGGGCGACCCTATCTTCATTATGCGGTGACGGACGTCAGGGCAAAGCGCCGACGGCGCATCGCAGCCCCTGTCGGGCCAAGGCCCGCAAGCATCATGCCCCATGCAGCTGGTTCAGGAATGCCCGACGGCACGGACACCAACCCTGTGGAGTAGATATTGCTGCCCAAAAGCGGACCAGTCGACTTAACCGTGACGGCCCCAAAACCATCTTGGGCAATACCGTTCAACACGGACACAGCGCTCAGACCTGAAAAGGACGTATTCGACAGATTAAGCAACGATGCGCCCGTATAGGTGAACCGCAAATTGGCGATCGTTGGATCATCGGTAAAGTCAGGATTGGATGGCAATCCGGCACTCACCAGCTCAGAAGATGCGGCAAGATCTGGATAGGGTGAAGAAACGCTGCCCGGAACATAGCCCAAAAAGTCAAAAATGACGAATGTGGAGCCATTCTGCACGCCTTCGCCTGAGGCGAAATTCGCTTCATAGCTATACTGCCAACCACCTGCCGTCGACGTGGGAGCGCCTGTCAGGAAAACAACGACTGCAGATGCAGGTGCTGCGGCGAACAAAAATCCAGCGAGCATGAGTGAAGGCAACAGACGATGAGGTAGCTTTTTCATTGCGGTTTCTCCGTGAAGGGGGACACCGTGAAAAGGCTCAGAAAGACGAGTTGTTCCAACATTCCGGCGCAACGCCAAAGCAGGTTAACAAAAAGTAAGGAAATAATGCATCGGAGGC
>JBJTAW010000090.1:0-10815 GCA_046091025.1 Chakrabartia sp.
TCGCATTACGAATGCGATGCTCTACCAACTGAGCTAAAGCGGCATAGGTGGCGCGCTTAACAGCGGCTGGAGCGTCTGGCAAGGCATCGCGTTTGCTGATGCTTCTTCCTGGAGAAATTCCTAAATGAGCGGCAGAGTAGACTGGCTATCTTTGACACTCATTTGAAAAACCGCACCCGTCGCCGCCGTTTATGGAGCGCGTGGATCATCGGGCGATGCCCGGAATATGCGTGGAGGCCCGAGCCGGAATCGAACCGGCGTGCACGGATTTGCAGTCCGCTGCGTCACCACTCCGCCATCGGGCCTCGATCGCGCGGTGCGGTGCGGTCTGTGCGTCGAAAAGGGCTTAAGTGTCAACCGGGCATGAATTTAAACGTTGCCGCTTGGCGCATGGGCAAGGCGGCGCTAAAGCAAAAGTTCATTCAAGCTGTATTGTATCTATAAGACACGTGTGTCACAGGAGCCAGTGTGAGCAATCTTGATTTCTCGGCCATGCGCCGTGCGATGGTGGACAGCCAGCTTCGCACCAACGCCGTTTCCGATCCGCGGGTGACCGCGGCCATGGAATCTGTCGCGCGTGAAGAGTTTGTGCCGGCGGATCGGCGCGCCACGGCCTATGTTGATCGGGCCATCCCGCTGTCCGCCACGCGGTCGATGAACCCGCCGTTGGTGACAGCCCGTTTAATTGTTGAGGCGGGGATTGCCCCGACCGACAAGGTCTTGGTCGTAGGTGCAGCCACTGGCTATGAGGCTGCCGGGGTTGCGGGGCTTGCCAGCGCAGTCATTGCACTGGAAAGCGATGCAGCGCTTGCTGGCGAGGCCAAGGCGCAGTTGAAGGACCTTCCCAACGTCACTGTCATCACGGGTGATCTTGCCAAGGGCCATGCCAAGGGCGCGCCCTATGATGTGATTCTCGTCGATGGGGTCATTGAGCAGGTGCCCAATGCTTTGATTCGTCAGTTGGCGAATACAGGCCGTTTGGCCGCAGCGGTGATGGATGGCGGCGTATCTCGGTTGTCCATTGGCTATAAGGCAGGCGCGGGCTTTGGCTTGGATCCAATCATGGATGCTGATGCCGTTGCCCTTCCTGGCTTTGCAAAGCCGAAAGCGTTTTCGTTCTGAACAGATCGTCCGGGGGGACCAGAGGTTCAAGAAAAAGGGCCATGTGCCCAGATGAAGGAATAACAATGTCCCACCGGATCAAAATCGGGTTTCTGATCGCGCTCTCCTTGCCCAGCATGGCGTCGGCAGAGACGCTGCGTGAGGCGCTCTGGAAGGCCTATACGACCAACCCAACGCTCACAGGCGCACGGGCGGCTCAGCGCGCCAATGATGAGACTGTTCCCCTTATCCGCGCCAATGGCTTGCCCAATGTGGCGGTGAGCGGCGCCTATAATGAAACGCTCCATAGCTCGACCGTCTCGATTGGCAGCCCTGATAGGTTCTTTACCGGTCGTGCGAGCGTGAGTGTGCCGCTCTATCTGGGCGGCGGTGTCCGCAACGCTGTGAAAGGCGCGCGGGCCCGGGTCGAGGCTGGCCAAGCCAATTTGCGCGGCACCGAGGCGGACCTTTTTAGCGCGGTGGTGGCGGCCTATATGGATGTCATCCGCGATCAGGCGATTGTGGAGCTCAGCCGCACGCAGGTTCGTGTTCTGGGCGTCAATCTGGATGCCACGCGGGATCGGTTTGAGGTGGGCGATTTGACGCGCACCGATGTTGCCCAGTCCGAAGCGCGTCTGGCGCTTTCAAAGGCGCTGCTGCAACAGTCCGAAGCGCGTCTGATCGCCAGCAAGGAAAATTATATTCAGCTGGTGGGCAGTGAACCGGATAATCTGGCCTCTCCCCCAACGCTTCCCAATTTGCCGACCACGCCGGACGCGGCCGTCGACGTTGCGCTGAAGAATAACCCGCTCCTCTTGGCCGCAGGCAAGGCGCGGGATGCCGCCCGCTATGATGTCGGTGCCGCCAAGGCGCAGCGCATGCCCCGGCTCGCCGCCATTGGCGACACATCCTATACAGATTATCTGAACTCGCTGCCCGGCACATTCCCGGGCTCGACACGGGCGACGACGGCTGGCGCGCAGATCAGCATCCCGATTTTTCAGGGCGGTGGCCCCTCGGCGCAGGTGCGGCAGGCACAGGCCCGCCAAAGCCAATCGATTGAGCAACAAATTGCGGTAGAACGCGGCGTGATTGCAGGCACAAGGTCTGCCTTTGCCTCCTGGCAGGCCTCCAATGATGTCATTCAGTCCGCGCAAATTGCGGTCGAGGCCAGCTCCCTTGCGCTCGAAGGGGTACGTGCGGAAAATAGCGTGGGGACACGCACCATCCTCGACATTCTCGATGCTGAACGCGAATTGCTCAATTCACAGGTTGAATTGGTGACGGCGCAGCGCAATGCCTATGTTGCGGGCTTCCAATTGCTGTCCGCAATGGGACAGGCCGAGGCGCGCGATCTGGGGCTGGATGGCGGAGCGTTGTATGACCCAACCCAAAATTATCGCCGGGTAAAGGGCATTTTCGTCGATTGGGATCAGGATCCCAAGCCCAAGCCACAGGCGACACGCACGGTTGACTCAAAAGCGCAGACATCGGACACCCCGATCCAGCCAGCCAAATAATAGGGAGTCGCGTCAAATGGGCGGGGCAGCGCATGAACCCTCAATGGAAGAGAGTCTCTCCTCCATTAAAAAGATTAGCGCCGAAGACGATGGCAGGGCGCAGCGGACCCCTAAGGCGCGGTCGCGCGCTGCGTCTTCTGATGCGGCCGCTCCCTCCGCAGATGCCGATGATACCGTTTTAGAGCTGGCAGAGGCCGTTGTCGTTGAGCAGATTGTCTCTACCGATGCAGCCGCCGCCAGCCGACAGGCGCTCTCCAGCCTCTCTCGTCTCATCGTCAAACCCGATATTGCGGGCGAAGATACGCTCGAAGGGTTGGTGCGAGAAATGCTGAAACCCATGCTCAAGGATTGGCTGGACGCCCATCTGCCAGAGATCGTGGAACGCGTTGTCGCCCAAGAAGTCGCCCGGATTACGGGGCAGGCGCAAAGCTAAACCGCTCACCCATTGCCGCGGCTGGGTTGCAAGGCCGCCATGCGGCTGGCAAAGGCCGGTGCATGTCAGAACTGCCCAAGACTTTCGATCCGTCGGCCATTGAGGCCAAATGGTATGCCCATTGGGAAGAAACGGGCGCATTCCGCCCCAATCGCCCCGATGCTGAACCCTATACGATCGTCAATCCGCCGCCCAATGTGACAGGCAGCCTGCATATCGGCCATGCGCTCGACAATACGTTGCAGGATATTCTGATCCGCCACGCCCGGCTTCAGGGCAAGGATGCGCTCTGGGTCGTCGGCACAGACCATGCGGGTATTGCAACGCAGATGGTGGTTGAGCGGCAGCTCAATGCCCAAGGGCAGAAGCGCACCGATTTCTCTCGCGAGGACTTCATCGCCAAAATCTGGGACTGGAAGGAAGAGTCCGGCGGGCAGATTACCCGCCAGCTGCGCCGCCTTGGCTGTTCGATGGATTGGTCCAATGAACGCTTTACGATGGATGACGGCTTTAGCCGCGCCGTCCTCAAGGTCTTTGTCGATCTCTATAATGAGGGGTTGATCTATCGCGACAAAAGGCTGGTGAATTGGGATCCGGGCCTGAAAACCGCGATTTCTGACCTTGAGGTCGAAACGCGCGAAGTGAACGGTAAGTTTTGGCATTTCCGCTATCCGCTGGCCGATGGCAGTGGGCATATTCTGGTTGCGACCACGCGACCGGAAACGATGCTCGCCGATATGGCGGTCGCGGTGAATCCAGAGGATGATAGCTATAGGGCGCTGGTCGGCAAAACCATTCGCCTGCCGATCACGGGCCGTGAAATCCCGATTGTCGCCGATGAGCATGCTGATCCGGAATTGGGCTCAGGCGCGGTCAAGATTACCCCCGGCCATGACTTTAACGATTTCGAAGTCGGCAAACGTGCAGGCTTCAAGGCGGCTGACATGTTCAACATGCTCGATGCCGAAGCCCGCGTTGTGCAGACAGTCGATGGGCTGATCCCGGCAGACTATCTGGGTCTCGATCGGTTTGAGGCGCGCAAGAAGGTGGTTGCCGCCATTGAGGCCGCAGGTCTGCTCGATAAGGTGGAGGATCGCGTGATCCAAACGCCATATGGCGACCGCTCTGGCCAAGTGATTGAACCTTGGCTGACCGACCAATGGTATGTCGATGCCGAGACCTTGGCCAAGCCCGCGATTGAGGCCGTGCGTTCTGGTGCGATCAAGGTCGTGCCGCAGACTTGGGAAAAAACCTATTTCAACTGGATGGAAAATATCCAGCCTTGGTGCGTCTCCCGCCAGCTTTGGTGGGGGCATCAGATTCCGGCTTGGTATGATGCAGACGGCACCGTGTTCGTTGCAGAAGATGAAGATGCAGCTCGGGTGCTGGCGGGTGGCAAAGACCTGACGCGTGATCCCGATGTGCTCGACACTTGGTTCTCCTCCGCGCTGTGGCCCTTTGGCACGCTAGGTTGGCCGGATCAGACCGAAACATTGACGCGCCATTACCCCAATGACGTTCTCATCTCCGGCTTTGATATCCTCTTCTTCTGGGATGCGCGCATGGCGATGCAGGGCATTCACTTCATGAAAGATGTGCCCTGGCGCACGCTCTATCTGCATGGGCTGGTGCGCGCGGCGGACGGGCAGAAAATGTCCAAGTCCAAGGGCAATGTCGTCGATCCGCTTGGTCTGATTGATCAATATGGCGCGGATGCCCTGCGCTTCTTCATGGCGGCGATGGAGAGCCAGGGCCGCGATGTGAAGATGGATGAAAAGCGGGTTGAGGGCTATCGCAACTTCGCGACCAAGCTCTGGAACGCATCGCGCTTTGCACAGGCCAATGGCATTGGCGGCAGCAAGAGCGTTGAGGCGCCGCCCGCGACCCGTGCGGTCAACCGCTGGATCATTGGCGAAGTCACGGCCACGCTCGCCACGCTCAACAAGGCGTTTGAGGACCTGCGCTTTGATGGGATGGCGGACGTCCTTTATCACTTCGTCTGGGATCAGTTCTGCGACTGGTATCTGGAACTGATCAAGGGCCAGATTGATGAAGAGACACAGGCTGTTGCCGGATGGGTGCTCGACCAGATTCTGGTCATGCTCCACCCCTTCATGCCCTTCATCACCGAAGAGCTGTGGCACGCGCTTGGCGACCGGCCGTATGATCTGATCCACGCCAAATGGTCCGCCCCCGCCGCGACGCCTGATGCCGAAGCGAGCGCGGAGATTGAATGGCTGATCAAGCTGGTGAGCGAAGTGCGCACCGCGAAGAATGAACTGGGCATTGCACCGGGGGCGCGGCTTAACGCGTTTGTGCGGGATGCCAATGCGAAGACCGCGCAACGATTGACGCGCCAGCAGGCGGCGCTTGCCCGGCTTGCCCGTCTGGACAAGGTCTCGACCGATCCCGCGCCGGATGGTGGGGCAATTCAGCTTGTCGTTGATGAGGCGACCTTTGTTCTGCCTCTGGCCGGCGTCATTGATCTGGATGCCGAACGCGCCCGCATCACCAAGGGCATTGAGGCAGCGTCCAAGGAAGCAGCCTCGCTTGCCGGACGGCTCAACAACCCGGCCTTTGTCGAAAAGGCCAAGCCCGAAGCAGTGGACAAGGCCCGCGCCGACCATGCTGAAAAATCGGCAGAAGTTGAGCATTTGCAGGCGGCGCTGACGCGGCTAGGATAGGCTCATGACCCTCTTGCTTCCCAACCGCCCGCGCCGCACACGCACGTCTGCTTGGAGCCGCGCGCTCCATCGGGAAACTGTGCTGACGCCAGCGGACCTGATCTGGCCTCTCTTCATTACCGCAGGCGATGTGGAGGAACCGATTGCAACCCTGCCCGGCGTGTCGCGCTGGCCGGTGGCGGAGATTGTGAAGCGGGCGAAGGAGGCGCGCGATCTGGGCATTCCCTGTATTGCCCTTTTCCCAAACACGCCGCGTGCGCTGCGCACAGATGATGGGCGTGAGGCGCTCAATCCCGATAATCTGATGTGTCAGGCAACCCGCGCGATCAAGGATGCCGTGCCCGATATTGGTATCCTCACCGATGTGGCGCTCGACCCCTATACCGCCCATGGGCATGATGGGCTGGTCGATGCGAATGGCTATGTTCTCAATGACGCGACGGTGGAGGTGCTGGTTGGCCAGTCGCTCAACCAAGCGCGCGCCGGGGCGGATATCATCGCGCCTTCGGATATGATGGACGGCCGCATCGGCGCGATCAGGGATGCGCTGGAGGACGCGGCCTTCCCCAATGTCCAGATCATGTCTTACGCCGCCAAATATGCCAGTGCCTTTTACGGCCCGTTCCGCGATGCGGTGGGTGCGGCTGGTTTGTTGCAGGGCGATAAGATAACCTATCAAATGGACCCGGCCAATGCTGAAGAGGCGTTGCGTGAAGTCGCGCTCGATCTGGAAGAAGGCGCCGATAGCGTCATGGTCAAGCCGGGCCTGCCCTATCTCGACATTATCGTGCGTGTGAAGCAGGCCTTTGAAGTGCCGGTCTTCGCTTATCAGGTGTCGGGCGAATATGCGATGATTGAGGCCGCCGTTGCAGCCGGAGCGGGCGACCGAGATAAGCTGGTTTTAGAGACGCTTTTGGCGTTTAAACGAGCGGGCTGTTCGGGCGTGTTGACCTATCACGCGCTGCATGCGGCCAAGCTCCTCAATGGCTGAGTTTCGCCTCGAGACGGAACGCCTGATCCTGCGGGATTGGCAAGATCGGGATCGGATAGCCTTTCACGCGATCAATACAGACCCGCGTGTCATGCGCTTTCTGGGCCCGCTGATGACGCTTGAGGATGTTGATGCGCTGATCCTGCGGATGCAGCAGATGCAAGAGGGGCTGGGCCATTGTTTTTGGGCGGTAGAACGCAAGGAAGATGGTCGGCTGATCGGCTGGTGCGGCTTGATCCGTGGGGCGCAGAACACCCCTATTGCCGATCGTCTGGAAGTGGGCTGGCGGCTCTCCTTTGATATGTGGGGCCAAGGCTATGCGCAGGAAGTCGCCTCTGCCGCGATCCAATGGGGCTTTCACCATTTCAGCGATGACAGCATTTGGGCCATTACCGTGGATGAAAATGACCGGAGCTGGGGCCTGATGGAGCGGTTGGGCATGACCCGCCATGCTGCGCTTGGCTTTGATCACCCCAATGTGCCAGAGGGCAGCCCGCTCAAGCGGCACGTGACCTACAGCATCGATCGGGACATTTGGGCCGCAGCGCACAGTTGATTGGGCCGCTTCAATCGGCCATGACAGCCCTATGAACAACGTCTCCATCATCACCTTGAACGGCCATACGCCGCGCATTCATCCGTCCGCCTTCATCGCGCCGGGGTGCCGCATCATTGGCGATGTAGAGATCGGCCCGGAGGCGAGCATCTGGTATAATTGCGTGCTGCGCGGCGATGTGAATGCCATCCGTATTGGGGCGCGCTCCAATATTCAGGATGGAACTGTCATCCATTGTGATTCGGATAAGGGCGGCATGCCCGGCACAAAGACGATCATCGAAGAGGGCGCGTTGATCGGCCATATGGCGATGCTGCACGGCTGCACTATTGGCCGCACTGCACTGGTGGGGCTGGGCTCTATCGTTATGGACGGCTGTGTGCTGGCGGAGAATTCCATGTTGGCGGCAGGGGCCATGCTCACGCCGGGTAAGCAGATTGACAGTTTTCAGATGTGGGGCGGTCGCCCCGCCCGAATGATGCGGGACTTAGATGAAAATTGGGCGACGATGAACCGCATGGCCGTGGCCCATTATGTGCACAATGGCCAAAGCCATAAGGCAGCGGTCAGCGGCTAAGGGCTGCCTGTAGGCGCTGCATCGCCGCATCTTGCCGCGCATCAAGTGCCTCAATCTGCCGGATCCTGTCCTCAAGTGTGTTCAGGTCTTCGCTCTTGGGGGTGGCCATCAGCTCGCGGCGTACGCTGTCCAGCTCTGCAAGGCCCGATTTAACGGCATAGCGGTGTCGTTCTAGCGCAGAGACGCGCATTTGGGCATGGACCCAGCTCTCACTCCCCGATGGCCCTAGCTTGGGCATCAGCCGCTCTGCATCAGCTGCTGCTGCGTCAAAAGCGGATTCGCTGTCCAGTGCGGGGCGGGCGATGGCTTCGATTCGGGCGGATATCTTGGGATCAGAAGGAAGGGGCAGGGCCACCGGCTGGTCTGGTTCTTGCAAAAGTCCGGCTGCTTGCGCCTCAATAGGGCGCGGGTTAAGCGATGGAAAAGCCCCTTTGCCTGCGCAAGCGCAGAGTAGCAGAGCGATAAGGGGGACGGCAGCTTTCATGGATCCTCTTCTAGATGCAGCTTTTCTATGCCGCAACGGGCTTGCACTTTTAGAGAAAGCCGACTAACCGCGCTTTTCCTATGCGCGCCCGTAGCTCAGCTGGATAGAGCATCAGACTACGAATCTGAGGGTCGGACGTTCGAGTCGTTCCGGGCGCGCCATTTGCGAACAAAACCACTAACATTTTCAGCGGGGCTGTTTCGTCCGGCAATGGCGTCCGCGAGGACGTCTTTCCGACCAAAAACGCGGATCGCATTATCATCGACCTCAATGCGGTCGATCACGGACGAGAGGTAAGCCTTCCGGGTTTTGACGTCCCCGTCATCCAACTTGCGCTGCATCAGGTCTGAGAACTTCGCGATTCGATCACTGTCTAACTCAACGTTTGCACCGATGTTTTGAGTGATACGCGCCAGAGACGCTTCAATGATGTCGCGGCGCTCCTTGAGACTTCCGATCCGCCCTTTGATGTCGTCGTCGAGTTCGATCACCCCATTTTCAATGGCAAGGTAAAGCCGATCAAGCTTGGACTGGATCGTTATTGATCATGAAACTCTCGTGAGCACAGAAGTGAACAGGATGGGGGTGATTAGGGAATGGTATACTAAAAAACTAACCCCGTTTGGACCTATTCACGATGCGCCTCCAAAATATTGATTTCAAAACAAAAAGTTCCGCAGTCGAACCATAGCCTTCGGTCAAGACGAATGGCGGTCAAAGAACCGGATTTGATTATCCTGCGGGCTGTTCGGAAAGAGACGCCAAGGCCGCCTGCGGCCTCCTTTAGGTTCATGAGGGGTGTCGTAGGAGAAGGGTGTCGTCCTTGCGCTGTGAGCACGTAGGATGTGGCTCAGGTCGGCTAGGACGAGGCCTCTTTCCTCTTCGGCCAATTGTCATGCCGCCCTGCTACCCATGCGCACCAGAATGATTGGCGATGGCCGTTCCAATGCGCAGGATCAATGCATAAGCTTGCTCTATGGGCGCGATGAAGCGCTCTTCTATTTCTGCATAGGCTTGGCTTTCGCCATCGGGATAATCGGTTGGCGCTAAAATTTGATAATCGGCAATGCTAGGCAAAGACACTGGGAAGGCCCGGCGCAGTTGGGCCAAAGCATCCTCTATTCTCAGCGTGAAGACCATTTCCAGCACATCATCCCGACTAATGTCGTTGGTGCGGGCAAAGGATGGAATTTGGACGGCCTTTAGAAACATGTGCTGGAGGAGCGCCACGCGCAAGGCATGAAGGGCGCCAAGCGAACGGCGGATGTCTTCTCTGTCCGACGATGGGGGCGTGCTCTGTGGAATATGATCGAGCAGCCGATGGAGTTGCAGTCCATCGACGCGAAGGCGCGATGCGAGCCGGCGGAAGACCCCTGCCCTGTCGTCCTTTGTTAGGTGCTCCGCCAACGCAAGGCAGGCATTGGCAAGATGATTTTCCGTGCCACGATAGGGGCGGCTGGCCCAATAGGCAGAGTTGAATACTTCTCCATAAGCCGCAAGCGACTTGATACTGGCCAGCCGATCCGCCGCCCGGATCATGCGGATAAGGGCCTGCCCGCGGTGCGACGCCGAAAGGATTTCGGCTACACTTTCTAAATCCTCACTGGCCGCCGATCCGGCACCCGCAAGAATATTCACGGGATAGCCGAGCTGTTGAAGGATGGCATTGTGAGGGATGGCGCGGATTTGTCGCAGGTTCATATCCCGATCGGCTGCGAGGTCTGATTGGCGACGTGCCTTTCGAGAACCCGTTTGATTGAGCATCCCAAGGCCAAAGGCGGTGACGGCTCTGGGATAGGTTTTGGAGTTGAGATGGTCCCGCTGCACCCGCCTGATCCCGCGATAGAAATCCAGACTGATGTCGGTACGCGTGTAAAAAGGGTCATTGTCAACGCAGGGTGGGGCGCTTTCAACTTCGGCAACTCGTGTGAGTGCGGCCAGAGCCAGCGTGTCGTTGCCGAAAAAAAGATAGCCATCGCCGCCTTGAAAGCTGGTTTCAAGTTCGAGCCCGATGCCGCTTTGGGAAAACTGGGCGCGCGCCCAACAGCTCATGGGATAATGCAGTCGATCTTCAATGGAGGACGGGTGCGCCCCTCGACCCATGGATTCGCCATGCGTGTTGAAAATCAGTGCCGAGACGTCATGCAGGCTATGCCGCGCCATGATCCGCCCAAGGCGGCCGTGCAGCCGCTCAATGGCAAGAGCTGCCGGGATCTGCCCAACAAAACGGCCCGCGTCGGAAAAGCCTGTCTGGATGGAGACCCGTCCGCGCGTCCGCGCATATGCCCGGTAAATTGGCTCCCCAAGCAGAGCATCTAGAAACCGCGCCCCATGCTCCATGGCCGCCTCTGTCTCAAATAAAGGGGAGACATCCACTTTCGCATCAATGCCAAACAGCTTAGCAAAATAAAGTGCAGATAGAACCGTTTGCGGCTGCTCACATTCGGCAATCAGCATGCGGATGGGCGC
>JBJTAW010000091.1:0-5611 GCA_046091025.1 Chakrabartia sp.
ATCCTTGATGGAAATGGAGACGAGCGAAAACCAATTGACCCTTCAGATTTCCAGAGGGCCATTGGCGGCGGACGTCGCCCAAATCCGCATCGCAAATGTTGAAAAGCGGCAACCAGGCCAGGCCGTTCGCTTCGTGCTAGATGGCAAGATGACGGTCGCGACAGTCACCTTCCCAGCAGATGGAGACGCCATCACTTTGGCTCTAGATCAAAAGTTATCGGCCCAATTCCGTGCCGGGCGCAGGCTGGAACTAAGGGATAGTGACACGCTGCTTGGCAGCACGTCGCTTAATGGATTCGCGGAAGTCTTGGCAGAAATGGATGCCCGACAAGGCCGCAGCAACACGGTGACAGCCCTTGCACAAACCGGCGCCATGCCGGCGACCGCAATTCCCGCGCAGCCTGTATTGCCTGTCGTCATTTCTAAAAAGCCACCGAAAGAAAATAGTCTGAAACTGACGCCTGACGAAACTAAGCGGCTTTTGAGCATGAGCGCTTGTGACGTGGGCGATGAGACGCCGATCGCCACAGATGCCGTGCGCCTTGATGGAAAAACTTGGCTGGGCCTCATTCCCTGCGCCATGGGCAGCTATAATGTCTTGACCGCTCCGGTGCTGATTTCAGGGCAAGGCAAAGCACGCAAGGCAAAGCACGCTGAGTTTGATTTTCTCCCCAGCGCTTCGACCTCTGTCGCGTCTCCTTTGCTGGCCAACGCAAGTTGGGACCCACTAACAGGTGAACTGACGAGCTTTGCAAAGGGACGAGGTCTTGGCGATTGCGGAACGACAGAGACCTATGTCTGGGATGGAAGGCGCTTTCGCCTCATCACCCAATTTGCAATGGGCGAATGCCGTGGCGTGCTTGATTGGATCCCCACTTGGCGCGCCAAAGTGCGTCGCCGATAGATTTAGCGGGAACCGCCTGGAACCCAAAGAATGTCGCCAGCGCCCTTTTCATTGGCATAGCGCGCCGCCACGAAAAGCCAATCCGACAATCGATTGACGTAACGTTGCGCCTCTGGGTTAATCGGCATATCGCGTCGTGCAGAAACGAGACTACGCTCTGCCCTGCGCGCCACAGCGCGGGCCACATGCAGCGTCGCTGCGAGGGCACTCCCGCCGGGTAGAATGAAGCTGGTCAGCGCCGCCATATCCGCGTTCATCGCATCAATCTCATCCTCAAGGCGCCGCACTTGGGACGGAATAATCCGCAACACCATTTCAGACGGGGTAAAATCATCCCCCGGCGTCGCAAGATCAGCCCCTAGATCAAACAAGTCATTCTGGATGGTGCGGATCGCATGAAGCGTGTCGGTGGTCGCGTGCAAAGCGGCAACGCCCAGACAGCTGTTCAGCTCATCCACATCGCCAATGACTGTCATCCGGGGATTATCTTTGGAGGCGCGGCTGCCATCGACAAGGCCTGTCGTGCCATCATCGCCTGTGCGCGTATAAATTTTGGTGAGTTTGACCACGGCTTAACCGCGCGCGGCAAACAGCATCACGACGACAATCAAGATCGCCAGCGCCTGAAACATCACGCGATGCATCATCGCCTTATTCTGCTTCTTGCTCGACTCGCTTGGACCATCGCCCATATTTTTCAAATCTTCTTCTGTCGTCCGCAAAAAGGCGATGATACCGCGAACAAGAGCATAGACCGTCGCCAGCATCGCTGCGACCAAAAGAATGATAAGTGCTACATTTCCCATGATCACGGGACATAAACCGATGCCGCACGAGAGCAAGGGCTTTCATACGCAGATGGCCGAAAGAAGGTAGGCGGGCCTAAGGTGACAGGCGATAACCGTCTGGCAATTGGCCTAGGCGAAGCGCGGCCATGAAGTCACCGGGATTGACGCCAGCCGCCCGAAAATCAGCAAGGGCAATCGATCCGCGACGTTTGGCAAGCCTGCCCCCTTCTGCATCCAGCACCAAAGGATGGTGGTGATAAAGCGGCGTCGGCAGATCAAGAACGGCCTGCAAAAGGCGGTGAATATGCGTTGAATCAAACAGATCAGACCCACGCACAATGTCCGTCACCCCTTGCCAGGCATCATCGACAACAACCGCAATGTGATAGCTGGTGCCTGCATCTTTACGCGCCACGATAACATCGCCGAGCACTTCTGGCTGCGCGCCCACGTGGCCAGCATTCTGATCCTGCCAGAAGAGCGGGCCTGTGCGGTCCAATATCGCCTCAACATCAAGCCGCCAAGCAAAGGGCAGTGCATCGGGCGGCGCATCAGAACGATGCCGACAGGTCCCGGGATAGAGGCGTTGTGCCCCCTGCGGCGCTGATGCAGCCTGTGCAGCAATCTCTGCTCGGGTGCACCAGCATTTATAGACCAGACCAAGGTCAATCAGATGGTGGAGCGCGTTTTCATAAGCCTCGGATCGGTCTGACTGGCAGACGACATCCGCATCCCAGTTGAGGCCGAGCCGGCGAAGATCCTCCAATATGCTATCGATAAATTCTGGACGGCATCTGCCCTGATCAATATCTTCAATGCGCAGCAAGAATTTGCCAGACCTCTCCCGCGCAAGATCATGCGACAGCATCGCCGAATACGCATGGCCAAGATGCAGCCGCCCGGTGGGGCTTGGCGCAAAGCGCGTCACGCAATTTGTGTTCAATTGCATACTTGACCCCAACATATTGTAGAGGCAGTCATAGAGATGCAATGTTCTTGGTCAAAGAAGGGCCTGTGGAAAAGAGGGGATTAAGAAGGGTTTATGGTTCACCCTGAGTTACTCCGTCACCCAGATAATTGTCCGGCGCTGGTGCTCAACGCGGATTACACGCCGCTTTCCTATTATCCGCTCTCGCTTTGGCCTTGGCAAACGGCCGTCAAAGCTATGTTTCTTGAGCGAGTGGATGTCATTGCCCATTATGAGCGGGAAGTCAGAAGCGCCACGACACGGCTGCGGCTGCCCTCCGTTATTGCCCTAAAACAATATGTCAAGCCCTCAGCCCATCCGGCCTTTACGCGATTCAACCTGTTCCTGCGCGACAAGTTTCAATGCCAATATTGCGGATCTCCAAAGGATTTAACCTTTGATCATGTCATCCCACGCTCCCAAGGTGGGCGCACCACTTGGGAGAATGTCGCAACAGCGTGTTCCCCCTGCAATTTGCGAAAGGGCGGGAGAACGCCAAGGGAAGCGGGCATAAGATTGATGCAAACGCCGCACCGGCCGACAACATGGCAGCTTCAGGATCATGGCCGCAGCTATCCGCCCAACCATCTCCACGAAAGTTGGCTAGATTGGCTTTATTGGGACATTGAGCTTCAGGCCTAAGCCAGTCTATTTCGGATCATACGGGTTTTTGCCGCCGCGCAGCGTCAGCCGCACGGGAACCGCACCAAAGCCAAGCTCTTTGCGGATGCCATTGACAAGATAGCGGCGATAGCTTTCGGGCAAATCATCCACGCGATTGCCAAAGACAACAAAGCTGGGTGGGCGCGTTTTGATTTGCGTCACATAGCGTAGCTTGATCCGCTTGCCCCCCGGTGCGGGCGGCGGATTTTTGGTCAATGCCCCTTCAAACCAGCGGTTGAGCTGGCCGGTTGGAACCCGCTTGCTCCACGCCGCGCGCACTTCAAAAGCGGCTTGCAACAACTGGTCAATGCCCTTGCCACTGGCGGCCGAGATCGTGAGCAAGGGCACGCCCTTGACCTGCGCAAAGCCTTCATCGAGCGCGGTCCGCACACCTTGGAACAGCGCACTGCCATGTTCCACCGTATCCCATTTGTTGAGCGCGATAATCATGGCGCGCCCTTCGGTGAAAATCTGATCCGCGATACGCAGATCCTGCGCCTCAAGTCCGCGCGTGGCATCCAGCAAGAGAACCACGACTTCGGCAAAATCAATGGCACGCTGCGTATCGGCGGCGGACAGCTTTTCTAGCTTGTCATCCACCTTGGCCTTGCGGCGCAAACCGGCCGTATCGATCAGGCGCACGGCACGATCTTGCCACATCCAGTCAATGCTGATGGAGTCGCGCGTAATGCCCGCCTCTGGCCCGGTAATCATGCGATCTTCGCCGAGCATCCGGTTGACCAAGGTTGATTTGCCCGCATTGGGGCGGCCAACAATCGCAAGTTTCAGAGGGGCACGGGCGAGCGCCTCTTCATCCTCTTCCTCTTCTTCCGGTTCAAATTCCTCTTCTTCGCGCTCCACATGGGGAAGAAGTTCTTGGAACAGGTCGTCCAAACCTTCACCATGTTCCGCGCTGAATGGAATTGGGTCCCCAAGGCCAAGGCTATAGGCATCCAAAATGCCAGACTGGCCCGCCCTGCCTTCCGCCTTATTGGCGAGCAGCACGATGGGGGTGGACAGACTGCGAAGCCAATTCGCAATTTCCTGATCCAGCGGTGTGATCCCCGCCCGTGAATCGATCACGAACAGCGCAACATCCGCGCTGTGGGCCGCAGCCTCTGTTTGCGCCCGCATGCGACCGGGCAGCGTTTGTGCATCCTCACCCTCGAAACCCGCGGTGTCGACAATGCGGAATTCTAGCCCGAGGAGATTGGCTTCTCCCTCGCGGCGGTCGCGTGTTACACCGGGGCGGTCATCGACAAGCGCAAGGCGCTTACCGACCAGCCGATTGAACAACGTTGATTTCCCAACATTGGGTCGCCCGATAATGGCAACCACGGGGAGCGCGGAGGCCATTTTCTGAGGCCCCCTCAACGCCAGGCGGTCAAGCGACCGTCATTATCGAGGATGTAGAGCGTATTGTCTGCCACAATGGGCGACAACAGCACCTGTCCGCCTGCCTTGGTCTCGCTCTGAATCTTACCATCCGTTGGCAATACATTCACCAACCGACCTTCAGAACTGGCGACGATCAGTCGATCCCCTGCGACGATTGGTCCGACCCAGTTAATGGGATCCTTCTTCTTCTTTTCAACGCGATAGCGGGCGAGTTGGGTTGACCAACGCACCTTGCCGCTGCCGCGCGCGATGCAGAGGAGGCGGGCATCATCTGTTACAACAAACAGCCATTCAGCAGCGACCCATGGCGTTGAAATTCCGGCGAGGTTGATTTCCCAAAGGCGTTGACCTGTGACCAGCTCAAGGCTCACCATCCGGCCACCCTTGCCGACTGCAAATACGCGGCCGCGATCAACAACCGGGCTTGCGTCAATATCTGCCAAGGCAGAAACAGAGGTGGTGGTGCTGGTGCGTGTCAGGGCATCGCCCCAGAGTACGCGACCATTTTCGTATCGATAGGCATTGAGCTCGCCCGAAGAAAAGCCCGCGACAATCGTGCCCTGCCCAACGGCGGGGGCGGCCATACCAAACACACCAGTGAGTTCGCTTGCGCCCGATTCCTGCCACTCCATAGAGCCATCAGTGGCCCGAATGGCGAAAATCTGATTGTCCGCTGCCATCACATAAATATTGCCTAGGCCAACAGACGGCGCGCCGCGCAATGGCCCCGCAGGACGCTTCTTCCAGATGACACTGCCGTCAGATGCCTTCAATGCCGCAACATCCCCAAGGCCGTTCGTGGCATAAAGAACATCGCCGTCGACACTGACCCCGCCGCCCCAGAGCGCGCGCCGATCCTTGCCGCCATTGCCAAAGACGACGCTCCAAAGC
>JBJTAW010000092.1:0-3242 GCA_046091025.1 Chakrabartia sp.
CAGCCTTCTCGCGGAACGCGTGGTCTACTGACGGGCCGTCTGGAAGGTCAAATTGCGCGTGTGACAGGCGCAAGCCGCGGCATTGGCCCGGCGATTGCCGAAGCGCTTGCTGCATCCAGAGCCCATGTCATCCTCACAGCCCGTCAGGGAGAGATGCTGGAACAGGTCGAAGATCGCATCCACGAAAAGGGCGGAAGTGCGACAATCGCGCCGCTCGATTTAACCGACGCGGATGCCATTGGTCGCCTTGCCCAAGCTGTTGGCTCGCGTTGGGGCAAGCTTGATATTCTGATGTTGAATGCCGCGATGCTGGGCACCCTTACCCCGCTCAACCATGCCGATGCCAAACAATTTGCCGACGTCTTCACGCTCAATGTCAGCGCACAGCAGGCAATGATCGCGGCGTTCGACCCGCTTTTGCGCAAGAGCGATGCTCCACGCCTAGTTGGCATCACTTCTAGCGTCGCAACCTCCCCACGGGCCTTTTGGGGCGTGTACGGGGCCTCCAAAGCGGCGTTTGAAGTCATGCTCTCTGCCTATGCAGAGGAAACCCGCAATGTTGGGCTGATCAAGGTTGCCATTATCGATCCGGGTGCAACAGCAACGAAGATGCGCCAAAAAGCCTATCCGGGGGAAGACCCTGCAACGCTAAAATCTCCAGAGACGGTGGGGCTGCGGGTCACGGCCCTCCTGACGGAAGGTTATGAGACCAACCATCGCGAACGGATCGAAAGCCCGGCCAAACTTGCTTAATGGCAGTGGGCTTAATGGTGGTGATGGCTTTCTGCATCCACCGCAGCCTGCACAGCCTGATACATAGCTTCGCGTTCTTTGCCGACGCCGTCCGGATCGGTTGCGGTGGGCCAATTTCCATTTGAAGCAATGATCAATTTGCGCTTGGGATCGATGAAGATGCCCTGCCCAAAAATGCCTTGAGCCGCATAGCTGCCATCGTCATTCGTCCACCATTGAAATCCATAGCCCTTGCCGAGCTGATCGATTTCAGCCTGCTTGGTTGTTGCTTCCTTGATCCAGCCATCCGGGAGCACATTCTTGCCGCCATCCAACATGAAGAGGCCAAAGCGCGCATAGTCCCGCAAACGGGCGGAAATGCAGCAACCGGCAATTTCATGCCCGGTCCGGCCCAACATCCAAATCGCCTCCCCTTCCATCCCGAACGGCTTCCAAAGCTTCTCAGAGAGATAGGCCGAGAGCGTTTTGCCCGTCGCACTTGACACGAGAACACCGATCAAATTGGTCTCACCCGTTTTATAGACCCATTTCGTGCCCGCTGGCGCTTCACGGGGCAGCCGCTTCATATAGCTGACTGTCATGTCCTCACCCGGCTCTGGCTGGTGCCGATCGAACAGAGCAACGTCGGAGTTGCGATCCGTATAATCTTCATTCCATTTGACGCCGGACGTCATGGTGAGAAGCTGGCGGACAGTTACATCATCATAAACGGAGCCGCGAAGTCCGGGAATATAGGTCGACACCTTGTCCTCAAGGCTTTTGATATACCCATCCTTCACGGCCGCGCCGACCAGCGTGGAGGTAAAGGATTTAGCCACGGAAAAGCTCGTCCAGCGACCTTCCGGCCCATAGTTTAGGGCATATTTTTCGAAACGGATTTTTCCATCCTGAATGATAATCAGGCCCGCATTCCGCTGACGCGCCATATAGGCATCCAGATCGAGCGCAGGTTTGATTGGCGCGCCACTCGAGAGCGGACGGACCTTGTCGCCGGTGGGAATAACATTGACCGTGGTGAGGGTTTCTGTGGCGCGAAAAGCGGCATCGCGCTGATCCTGAGTCCAGAAAAGCACATCTTTATCCTTTGGCATGGTGTCTGGTGATTGCGCAACCGCGCCCGAAGCCAGCACAAACCATAAGGCTGCACCCTTTGCCCAATTCCGCATCACCCTCTCCCGTCAAACATTTGTTTTGATGAACCATTAGAGGCGATAACTGCTCCATAAATCAACGAAAATCGCTCGACCGCCCCCTATCCCCTAAAGTTAAGCGGAACGTGACGTTGCCTGAGCCGCCAGCGCCCGTTCGCGCGCGGCGCGATGGCCGATGATCTTGGCGGGATAGCCCTTTGGCCGCACACCAAATTCTTCCGGGTCGTGGATATAGGGATTGGGCACATCGGCCAATTCCGGCACCCATTGTCGAATATAGGCATCTGCATTAAATTTTTCGGATTGAGACAGAGGTGCCATGATCCGTGAGAAGATCGGCGCATCGACCCCAGTGCCCGCAACCCATTGCCAATTGGAGGCATTGGCCCCGGCATCCGCATCAACCAGCGTATCCCAAAACCATTCTTCCCCCCGCCGCCAATCAATCAGCAAATGTTTGATCAGGAACGAAGCGGCAATCCTGCGGACGCGGTTGTGCATCCAGCCCGTTGCCCAAAGTTCGCGCATTCCGGCATCAACGATGGGATAGCCGGTGCGCCCGCGCGTCCAAGCTCGAAAATCTGCCTCAGCCTCGGCACCCGACCGCCAAGGAATTTTATCAAAGGCGGCCCGACCATTGGACTTGGCATAATCTGGAAACAAATCGAGCAGATTGGTCGCGTAATCCCGCCACCCCAATTGGCGCAAACAGGGTTCGGCTTGCGCTCCCGCCTCCCGTGCGGACAAATGCCAAATAGTCGCCGGGCTGATTTCACCGAAATGAATATGCGGCGACAGGCGCGATGTCCCGTCCACAGAGGGAAGGTTGCGCGTGTCGTCATAGGCCGTCATTTTCGGAAGAAATTCACGCAACGCCGCTTGCGCCCCTGCCTCCCCAGGTGACCAGACCGAAAAACCGCCTGACCAACCGGGTGTTGTTGGCAAAAGCCCCCAATCGCTGAGATCGTCTGACTTGCAGGGCATGGCCAACGGCATAGCTTCCGGCGCGGGGAGCGGCCGTGCGGGCGGCATATGGGAGAGCAGCGCCTTCCACCAAGGGGTAAACACGCGGTAGCGCCCGCCTGATCCGGTCAGAATAGAAGCAGGCGGGGCAAGATGATTGCCATGATGCAGAGCGAGCTCCACCTGCTTGGCCGCTTCGGCCGCAGCGGATTTCCAGCCCGGCTCATAATGATGGAGGGCGTGAACCCGCTTTATGCCAGTTTCCGCGCTGATCGCTGCGAGAACCTCAGCAGACCGCCCACGCCGAAAAATGAGGCCGGACCCTTTTTCAGCTAGGCTGGCCGCCAAGGAGCGAAGCGACTGGTGCAGCCACCA
>JBJTAW010000093.1:0-7900 GCA_046091025.1 Chakrabartia sp.
ATGGCCGTCATCGACGTTGGCCTGAAGTCGGAAGGCCGCGTCGCCCTGCGCGAATTCGCAGCCCCCGGCCAGAAAGCCGATCTGAAGATTGGCGATGAAGTCGAAGTTTATGTTGATCGCGTCGAACATGCCCAGGGCGAAGCCGTATTGTCGCGTGACCGCGCCCGTCGCGAAGCGGCTTGGGATGCGCTGGAAGCGCAGTTCGGTGAATCAACCCGCGTTGACGGCGTCATCTTTGGCCGCGTCAAGGGCGGCTTCACGGTGGATCTGGGCGGCGCTGTCGCCTTCCTTCCCGGTTCGCAGGTCGATATCCGCCCCGTGCGCGACGTCACCCCGTTGATCGACATTTCGCAGCCCTTCCAAATCCTCAAAATGGACCGCAAGCGCGGCAACATCGTTGTCTCGCGTCGCGCCATTTTGGAAGAAAGCCGTGCAGAAGCCCGTTCTGGCCTGATCCAGAATCTGGCCGAAGGTCAGGTTATTGAAGGTGTGGTCAAGAACATCACCGATTATGGTGCGTTCGTTGATCTGGGCGGCATTGACGGCCTGCTGCATGTCACCGACATCAGTTATAAGCGCGTCAATCACCCGTCTGAAATCATCAGCATTGGTGATGCGGTCAAGGTGCAGATCATCCGCATCAACAAGGACACACAGCGCATCTCGCTCGGCATGAAGCAGCTGGAAAGCGATCCATGGGAAGCGGTTGCCGCGAAATACCCGGTCGGCGCCAAGCTGTCGGGCCGAGTGACCAACATCACCGAATATGGTGCCTTTGTTGAACTCGAAGCCGGCATTGAAGGCTTGGTCCACGTTTCAGAAATGAGCTGGACGAAGAAGAACGTGCACCCCGGCAAGATCGTTTCGACCAGCCAGGAAGTCGATGTCATCGTCCTTGAAGTCGATGAAGAAAAGCGTCGTATCTCGCTTGGCCTCAAGCAGGCGGCTTCCAACCCTTGGGAAGCATTCAGCGCTGCCCATCCGGCTGGCACAATCGTCGAAGGCGAAGTCAAGAACGCGACCGAATTCGGTCTGTTCATTGGCCTCGATGGCGATGTCGACGGCATGGTTCACATGTCCGACATCTCTTGGGGCATGTCCGGCGAAGAAGCGCTTGCGCTCCACAATAAGGGCGACATGGTCAAGGCCGTGGTGCTCGACGTGGATGTCGAAAAGGAGCGTATCTCGCTTGGCATCAAGCAAGTCGAAAAGGGCGGCGCACCTGCGGCAGCCGCCAGCAGCTCTGGCCTGTCAAAGGGCAGTGTCACGACCGTCACGGTCGTTGCCATCAAGGATGGTGTCCTCGACGTGCAGGTTGGCGACGATGGCGCAATTGGCTTCATCAAGCGCGCAGACCTTGGCCGCGACCGCGACGAACAGCGTCCCGACCGCTTTCAGGTTGGTCAGAAGTTCGACGCAATGGTCACTGGCTTTGATCGCTCAAAGAGCCCGACCTTCTCCATCAAGGCGATGCAGATCGCCGAAGAGAAGCAGGCCGTGGCCCAATATGGTTCATCCGATTCGGGTGCGTCCTTGGGTGACATTCTTGGCGAAGCGCTGAAAGCGCGCGACACCAAGAAGTAAGCCTCAGCGCGAAAGCGACAAAAAAAGGCCCGTCCTGCCAATGTGCAGGGCGGGACTTTTCTTTTGCCAATTACGAAAAGTTTCGGCTATTCAATGAGTTACATGGAATTCTCCGGCCGGCCAGCAATGTGGGTATAAAACCTTGCACTTTACGTCATTATGGTAGTATTTTTTGCCACAATGGCCGGTGAATGAAGAAGGAACGTTAGCATGATTCGATCAGAACTGGTGGCAAAGATCGCCGAGGAGAATCCCGGGCTGATCGCCAGAGAAGTCGATTCCATTGTCGAACTGTTTTTTGAGAATATCGCGGAACAGCTGGCCCAGGGTGGTCGAGTTGAGCTTCGCGGCTTTGGCGCTTTTTCAACGCGCGGCCGCGATGGGCGGCAGGGTCGCAATCCCAGAACAGGTGACCTTGTGGACATTCCTGCCAAGAAAGTTCCCTATTTTAAGCCAGGCAAGGAAATGCGGGCGCGGCTAAACGTCAGCTAAGCGCGTGCCACATCTGCTTAACCCTTGACGCCAGCCCTGCTCTCGCCGATGCGGGCCGCATGCGGACGTGGCGAAACCGGTAGACGCAGCAGACTTAAAATCTGCTTTCCCCTGGAAGTGCGGGTTCGAGTCCCGCCGTCCGCACCAAAACAGTGACGTAGGCATTTTGGCACGCTATCGATCGGATGATGGTTCGGCCTCTCCTCTCTCTCCTCCCCCTTCTCCTGCTCATCAGCGGATGTTCTGATAGCAATCAGGGCACAATCACGCTGAGTGTGATCGGCGGCGAAGCCCGCGCCGGAAACCCCAACCGCCAGACCCTTGACGCCCCGTCTTTGGCCATGACGGGGGCGTTGATGCAGGGCCTTGTGCAATTTGATGCACAAGGTGAAATTGAACCGGCACTTGCCGAACGCTGGATGGTCACCGACGATGGCCTGAGTTACATTTTCCGCATCCGCCGCACGGCATGGTCTGACGGCGCGCCTGTGACGGCAGCACACGTCGCAAAGAGCCTGCGCACCTCCATCGCGGGGTTCAGCCGCAATCCGCTTAAGCCCATGCTGGGGACTGTGCGAGAGATCCTGCCCATGACGGAGTCGGTTTTGGAAATCCGCCTGTCTGAGCCACAGGCCGATCTGCTGAGCCTGCTTGCGGATCCGCGCATGGCAATCATCCATAAGGGTCGGGGCACCGGCCCCTATCGGCTCCATCGATCATTCCCGAGTGCAAAATTGCTGCGTCCTGTTTTGCCGCCGGGCGCCATCGACACCAGCGAAGAGGCGGCCCGGAAGGGCGAACGGCGCATTCGCGGGGAAAGCGCCGCACGGGCCGTCGCCCGCTTTTCCATTGGCAATGCTGCGCTTGTTCTGGGTGGGCGCTTTTCAGATTATCCGATCGCTACCGCCGCAGCGACACCCGCACGCACAATACGGGTCGACCCTGTGGCCGGCGTTTTTGGTCTCATCCCAGCGCGCCGTGACGGGCCAGCCGGAAACCGAACTATGCGCCAAGCGCTCGCCATGGCGATTGATCGCGCAATGCTGGTTCAACAATTTGGCGCAAGCGGCTGGACTGCCGCAGAAGCGCTTATGCCCGGGCGTATTGCCCAATACCCTCAAGCCATGCCCGATTGGGCGTCTTTGCCCCAAGACCAACGGGTCCTTAGCGCCCGCAAACGCCTGGAAGGGCTTTCAGATGCGCAAAAGAATGTACGCATTGCCCTGCCCAAGGGCCCTGGCGCACGGCTTCTCTTTGCCCTGCTGGCCCGGGATTGGCAGCGCATCGGCGTGACCGCGAAGGCGGTGGCCCCGGGTGGCTCGGCAGACTTCCGATTGGTTGACGATGTCGCGCCATCGACCAACCCGCTTTGGTACCTTGCCCCCTTTGCCACCTGCGCAACAACGCCCCTGTGCAGCGCAGAGGTTGGCAACAGCCTTTCCCTGGCGCGGCGCGCGCGGCCAGAAGACCGTGCCGCCTTCTTGGCTGAGGCGGACAAGGTGATCGCCAAGGACCAATTGTTCATCCCAATTGCGCGGCCGCTGCGCTGGTCGCTGGTGACGCCCAATTTGGGAGGCTTTGCAGAAAATGCGCGCGCCATTCACCCGCTCAACAGGCTCGCCAGCACTAGAAACTAGCAGATCCCAGAGACGCTCCTATATTTGATCCTAAAGGAGCAGCAGCGCATGGCGAGACTTGAACAGAAGACTTCGGCCCGACTGTCCCCGGCACAAGCCGCCGCCGTGCGTCAGCGCATTAAGGCGTTTGAACGGTTGATGGAGGGCCTGTTTACCCTGCCTGGCACCAAACAGCGTGTTGGCCTCGATGTGTTGATGGATGTGCTGCCCATAGGAGGTTCCGCCGTCGCGGCGCTCATCGGCAGCTATCTCGCTTGGGAAGCCCGCAATCTCGGCATGCCCAAATCTGCCATCGTCCGCATGGCCGGCAATATCGGCGTCGATGCCCTATTAGGGGCGATTCCCATCATCGGGGTGATCCCCGATCTGTTTTTCCGATCGAACAGCCGCAACCTCAAACTGATCAAGGCGCATCTGGACAGGCACCACCCATCGACGGTGATTATTGATCAATAGGGATAAGCCACTCCCTACGAGACCAAGGCCAGCCTTGGGCTCTCGCCAGCAGACAGGGTGACGCTTTCAACGCCGTCGATGATTTCCATCCGGGCGGCGAGTTCGGCGTCGAGGGCGAAATTGCGGCCGAGGCGGATTGTGGCGCGTTCGCCTGCGTCCAGCGCCGCCTCAACAAGGATTTCGCCACGCCCGCTACCTTCGGTGCCAAGCAGGGTCGCAAGCGCCACGAGTGCTGCGGGGCTGGCGGTGCGGACGATGGCTTTTAGGCGGCTATTGGCGGCCAGCCCTTCGAGTGGCTGAATGCGCTTGATGGTGATGCGGGGCGTTTCGTCGCCCGGCTGGCGATCCAGTTCCACAGTTAGGAGGCCGCACTCATTGGCTTTGGCCGCTTCTTCCAAATCCTTTGCCGTCAGTTCATCAAAGCAGCTGGCGATCACCTGCCCCGTGGGGTCCGACATGGCGATATTGGCATAGCGCCGCCCTCGGGCGGAGGTGCGCCAGCGCACGTCCTCGATCAGAACCGCCATAACGGCACCCGTGCGCCCGCCATCGGCGGGGGCGGGTTGCGCACAGAGAGCCGCAAAAGTGCGCGCGCCATGTGCCGTTGCGACATGGCGATAGCGATCCACCGGATGAGCGGAAAAGTAAAAGCCGAAATACTCCCGCTCTTGCGTCATACGTTCCGCCAGCGACCAATGCGTATTGGCGGGCAGCTTCACCGCCTCCACCTTCTGCTCATCGCCGCCGAACAAGCCGCCCTGCCCACTCACCCGCGCCGCTTCTGCCTCGGCCGCAACGGCGAGGAGTGTTTCGGCAACCGCATAAACGCCCGCGCGGTTGCTCTCGACCACATCAAATGCACCCGCGGCGGCCAGGCTTTCAATCTGGCGACGATTGAGCTAGCGCGCGCTGATCCGGTCTGCAAAATCATCGACCGAGAGGAACGGCCCATTGGCGGCCCGTTCGGCGACAACCTGCTCCATCGCACCTTCGCCCACACCCTTGAGCGCACCGAGGGCATAGCGCACCGCCAAGCCGTCTTCGACCGGCTGCACCTCAAAATCAGCGCCGCTTTGGTTGATGCAGGGTGCCAGCGCTGTCACGCCCAGACGCCGCATATCATCCATGAGGATGGAAAGCTTATCGGTGTTGGAAATATCAAAGCTCATCGATCCGGCGAAAAAGTCTGCCGGGTAATGCGCCTTCAACCAAGCTGTTTGATAGGCCAGCAGAGCATAGGCTGCGGCGTGCGATTTGTTAAAACCATAGCCTGCAAATTTATCGATCAAATCGAACAGCTCATTGGCTTTGGCGGCCTCAATCCCATTATGCGCGGCACAACCCGTGACAAAGGCTTCACGCTGGGCATCCATTTCCGATTGGATCTTCTTGCCCAGGGCGCGCCGCAGCATATCTGCACCGCCAAGTGTATAGCCCGCCAGCATCTGGGCGGCCTGCATCACCTGTTCCTGATAGACGAAGACACCATAGGTTTCAGACAAAATGCCTTCGAGCAGAGTGTGCGGATATTCAATCGGAACCCGCCCATTCTTACGATCCCCGAACAAGGGAATATTATCCATTGGGCCGGGCCGGTAGAGTGAGACGAGCGCGATGATATCGCCAAAATTGGATGGACGGACGGCCGCCAGCGTGCGGCGCATCCCTTCCGATTCCAGCTGGAACACCCCAACCGTATCGCCCTTTTGCAGCAGCGCATAAACCGCCGCATCATCCCAACTGAGCGTATCCAGATCGGGCCGATCCCCAGTCCGCTGCTCAATAAGATCCAGCGCGCGTTGAATGACCGACAGGGTTTTCAGGCCGAGAAAATCGAATTTTACGAGGCCCGCCCCTTCAACATATTTCATGTCAAATTGGGTGACTGGCATGTCCGATCGCGGATCGCGATAGAGCGGAACGAGTTGATCGAGCGGACGATCCCCTATCACAACGCCGGCGGCATGGGTGGAGCTGTGCCGCGGCAAGCCTTCCAGCTTCATCGCTAAGTCAAAAAGCTGCCGCACCTGAAAGTCGGACTTATACTCGCCAGCCAATTCAGACACGCCGTTGAGCGCGCGATCCAGCGTCCAGGGATCGGTTGGGTGGTTGGGCACAAGTTTGGCCAGACGATCAATATGGCCATAGCTCATTTGCAGGACGCGGCCAGTATCCTTCAAAACCGCGCGGGCCTTCATCGTTCCAAAGGTGATGATCTGCGCGACATGATCACTGCCATATTTCTGCTGAACATAGCGGATGACTTCACCCCGCCGGGTTTCGCAGAAATCGATATCGAAATCGGGCATCGACACGCGTTCGGGGTTGAGGAAGCGTTCAAAGAGCAACCCCAGCTTGATCGGATCAAGATCGGTAATCGTCAGCGACCATGCAACGACCGACCCAGCACCAGACCCACGACCAGGGCCAACGGCGATCCCCTGTTCCTTGGCCCATTTGATGAAATCAGCAACGATCAGGAAATAGCCAGGAAAGCCCATCTGGACGATGACATCCAGCTCAAACTCCAGCCTTTGGGCATAAATATCCCGATCTGCATCGGGGATCAGCTCCAGCCGCTTCGCAAGGCCTGCCCGCGCATCAACACGCAGCTGATCCGCTTCCCCCGCCTTGTCGCCAATGGTCGGCAAAATGGGATCGCGCTTGGGCGCCATCACGGCGCAGCGTTGTGCTACCACCAATGTATTGGCGAGTGCTTCGGGCAGATCCTCAAACAGCCGCTGCATATCCTTGGTCGGCTTCACCCAGGCATCGGGGGAGCTTTTGGCCCGGTCCGTGCTTTCCACATAGGCGCTGGCGGCAATGCACAGCATGGCATCATGCGCGGAATGGAAATCTGCCTCGGCATAACAGGCCGGGTTGGTCGCCACGATTGGCAGATCATGGGCATAAGCCAGATCGAGCAGCGCCTCTTCCGATGCGCCTTCCACCGGATCGAGCCGACGCGAAATTTCAATATAAAGCCGGTTTGGAAAAATCTGCTTCAGCGCGGCGAGATACTCTTCGGCCGCCGCCGGTTGGTCTTCCGCCAATAGACGACACAGCGCGCCTTCTCCGCCCGCGGTTAAGGCAAGCAAGCCCTGTGCATGGCGCGTGAGCAGATCAATTGTGACATGCGGCGGCTCTTCAATCGGGCGGCCCAAATGCGCGGCAGACACGAGCGCACACAAATTATGATAGCCCACTTCATCCTGCGCGTAGAGCGCCAACCAATCATAAACGGGACTGGCTCCGGCCGGACGTCCGGGTCGTGCGATAGAGAGCAACGTGCCGATGATCGGCTGCACGCCCGCTGCCTTACAGGCATCTGAAATCTGGGGCGCGGCATACAGGCCATTGCGGTCGCACAACGCGACTGCGGGAAAGCCCAATTGCTTTGCGCGCTTCGCGATATCCTTGGGGCTGATCGCGCCTTCCAGCATGGTGAAGGCGGAGAAAACCCGCAAAGGTACGAAGGGCGAAAAAGACATGCCCGAACCTTAGGCACGGCCCGTCAGGATGTTAACCGATTCGGCTGACGATGTTGGGGATAAATCGCGAAAGCTTAGAGGAGCTTTTCAATATCCTTGGCCAGGCTTTCTGGCTTGTCGGTCGGGGCATAGCGACCCACGACCTTACCATCCTTATCGATCAGGAATTTGGTGAAATTCCACTTAATGCCCTTGGTGCCCAGCACGCCCGGCTTTTCGACCTTGAGATAGCTATAAAGC
>JBJTAW010000094.1:0-8185 GCA_046091025.1 Chakrabartia sp.
ATATGGATATTGAGAAGGAACGCGGCATCACGATCAAGGCGCAGACGGTGCGTCTGGATTATCCGGCGAAAGATGGAAACACCTATACGCTGAACCTGATGGACACGCCGGGCCATGTCGATTTCGCCTATGAAGTCTCCCGCGCTTTGGCTGCCTGTGAAGGCGCCTTGCTGGTCGTAGATGCCGCCCAAGGGGTTGAGGCGCAGACGCTGGCCAATGTTTATCAATCGATTGAGCATGATCATGAAATCGTGCCCGTCATCAACAAGATTGATCTTCCCGCCGCCGAAGTGGAACAGGTGAAGACTGAGATTGAAGAGATTATTGGCCTGCCCGCCGATAATGCGGTTTTGACCAGCGCCAAATCTGGCATTGGGATTGACGAGGTTCTGGAAGCCATTGTGACGCGCATTCCGCCGCCCAAGGGCGATGCAAATGCGCCGCTGAAGGCGATGCTCGTGGATAGCTGGTATGACCCCTATCTGGGCGTTGTCATCCTTGTCCGCATTATCGACGGTGTCCTGAAAAAGGGCCAGCAGATTAAGTTTATGCAGGCGGGCACAACGCATCTTGTCGACCGCGTCGGCTGTATGCGGCCAAAGATTGAAAATCTGCCCGATCTTGGTCCTGGAGAAGTCGGCTTCATCACAGCCCAGATTAAGGATGTGAGCCAGGCCCGCGTGGGCGACACCATTACTGACGCCAAACGCCCTGCAGAAGGCGCGCTGCCCGGCTTTAAGGAAGTGCAGCCCGTTGTGTTCTGCGGCCTCTTCCCGACGGATGCGGCCGATTTTGAAAAACTGCGCGATTCCATTTCCAAGCTGCGTCTCAATGATGCGAGCTTTAGCTTCGAAACAGAATCATCGGCTGCCCTTGGCTTTGGCTTTCGTTGCGGCTTCTTGGGGCTGTTGCATCTGGAAATCATCCAAGAGCGGCTGAGCCGGGAATATGATCTGGATCTGATCACGACGGCCCCCAGCGTGGTCTATCACGTTCATATGAACGACGGATCGATGCATGAACTGCATAATCCGGCGGATATGCCAGACCCGGTGCGGATTTCCGCTATCGACGAGCCCTGGATTGAAGCGACCATTTATGTGCCGGATGAATATCTCGGCTCGCTGCTGAAGCTGTGTCAGGATCGGCTCGGTATCCAAAAGAACCTGACCTATGTCGGTGGGCGGGCGCAGATCACCTATGAACTGCCGCTCAACGAAGTCGTGTTTGATTTTTATGATCGCCTGAAAAGCATTTCGCGCGGCTATGCCAGCTTTGACTATCATCAGATCGGCCATCGGCCGGGGGACTTGGTGAAGATGAATGTGCTGGTCAATGCCGATCCGGTAGATGCGCTGTCGATGATTGTACACCGCAGCGCCGCCGAAGCCCGCGGTCGGCATATGTGCGAACGGCTGAAGGATCTCATCCCCCGCCATTTGTTCAAAATCCCCATTCAGGCGGCCATTGGCGGCAAGGTGATCGCGCGTGAGACGATTGCGGCCCTGCGCAAGGATGTGACGGCCAAATGCTATGGCGGCGATGCCATCCGTAAGCGCAAGCTGCTCGATAAGCAGAAAGAGGGCAAAAACCGGATGCGCGAATATGGTTCGGTCAGCATCCCGCAAGAAGCCTTTATCGCAGCCCTTCGCATGGGGGATGATAACTAAGTTCTGCCATTTTCTGTCGCTGGAAGTTCAAATGTTTCGTCCAGCGACTGGCCATTTTTAAGCTTTCTTAAATTCTCTTTTCTTGGGCGTCGCAGATTTTGATTTAGGTCAATGAAGCGCGTTGACCGCTCTGCCACATTTGCCGCCTCAGCAAGAGGAGGCGAAGCCCATGTCACCCTATCTTCTGCAAGCACCCGTCATTGCTATCGCCACGATGCTCAGCCTATTTGCCGCCGTTCTGCTCTTTTGCTCTGTGACGGAGGCCTTGCGCGGCGATGTGCGCGGATAGGCTCGTTTCCCAAATGCCCGGGACGCGTCTGGGAAAACTCCCCCCAGCCTAATGTCGAGTTCCGACCCTGCCTTTTCCGGGGCAGGATGAAGCGACGGGCGGCGTTATCACGCCGTCCGTCGTTTTGGTTTCTGGCCCATCATGCAAAATCGAGATGCTGTTCTTCCTGCGGGCCAGTTCCGGCAGCGGGCCCGCGCACCCATTTGCGGGCCGCCTCTATGTCCGCCAGTTTGAAGCTTTTGACATCTGCCGGGAAAAGGGGTGCCAGCAAATTGGAAACGGACTCAATCCAGTCACTATCGGACACAATGGTGGCGTGACGAATAAAGTCCCGATGTGTCATATGAAAGGTCAGATCCTTCCGCCACACGCTTGGATCAATCCAACCTAAATCCCGAATGACTTGAACCACATCGATCTTCTTATGGCGCGTCAGCAACGCATCTACGGCCTCAGTCGCCTTTGCATAGGATGTGGAATCAATCGGCCCATCCACTGTCAGTTCGAGATAGCCAGCATCCTTGTCCATTGTTACGGTGAGCATCACAACCTCCTACTCAGCATGAAGGGCGATAGAGATACAGGCACTCCGATTGGCCTGCATTAATCTCCATCAAACAGGGGATTAGGTATGATCTGGATACCCGACTTGAAAATATATAAGCATTGCTATAATATGCGTCGCTATGACTATGCGTAAGCCTTGGACCCGCCCTCTGCTCTTCATCTCTCTGCCGCTTGTGCTCACTGCCGGCGGGGTTGGCTATTTCATTGCCAATGACCATTATGTGTCGACCGACAATGCCTATGTGCAGCAGGATAAAGTCTCTATTTCAGCCGAAGTTGGCGGCCGGATCATAGAGGTTCTGGTCCGTGAAAATCAGCAAGTCCAGGCGGGCGACTTGCTCTTTCGCATAGATCCGGAACCCTATCGGATCGCAGAACAGCAGGCCGACGCTGCCATCGCGCAGGCCCAAGTGCGGCTGACAACATTGCAGACCGATTTTGACACCAGCAGCGTTGATATCAACAGCGCGCGAGAGAATGTCGCCTTTTTCACAAGTGAGTATCAGCGCCAGTCTGCGCTCATGCAGACAGGCTTTACGACCAAGGCGCGTTTGCAGCAGGCCGAACATGCTCTGTCTGAGGCGCGCAGCCGTCTCGCCAAAGCAGAGGCCGATGCGCAGAAAGCGCAGGCGGCTCTTGCCACCGGAGCTGCAGCCCCCGGCGACAAACCTCAGATTCTTGCGGCGAAGGTTCAGAAGCGCAAAGCCTTGCTCGATGTGTCGCGCACGACCGTTCGGGCACCGATGTCAGGTGTGGTAACCCAAGCAGATCGGTTGCAGATCGGCCAAATGATGGTCTCGGGCCTTCCAGCTGTCACCCTTGTTTCAAAGACGGGCACTTGGGTTGAGGCGAATTTTAAGGAAACCGATCTCGATGATATGCGGGTTGGCCAACTCGCGACGCTCACATTTGATGCCTATCCCGCGCTGAAGCTGAAAGGGCGGGTGGCAAGCATTGGGGCAGGCACGGGTTCTGAATTCTCTGTTCTTCCGGCCCAAAATGCCAATGGCAATTGGGTTAAGGTCACGCAGCGGGTTCCTGTGCGGATTGCGATTGAAGGTTCATCTCCGCGTCCTCTTCTGGCTGGTTTGTCGACCCATGTCCGCATCGACACATCCAGTCGCTGAGGCTCCTCTTGGCACGACAACGCCAGCGGCGGGGAAGCCTTTACTTCATGTAGAGAAAAAGGGTCTGCTGACACTCGCCATCATGGGTGCAGCGATGATCCAGATTCTGGATTCCACCATCGCCAATGTGGCTATCCCCCACATGCAGACCAGCCTTGGGGCAACGCAGGACACCGTCACCTGGGTTTTGACCAGCTATATTGTTGCAGGGGCAGTCGTCATGCCCATTACGGGCTGGCTTGCAGACCGGGTCGGATCCCGCCGATTGTTCATCGGCGCGGTCATCGGTTTTATCATTACGTCTATGCTGTGCGGCATTGCCGTCAACCTCACTGAGATGGTCGTCTTTCGCGTCTTGCAGGGCGTTTGTGCAGCCTTCATCGCGCCTCTTTCCCAGTCCATTCTGCTCGATATCAATCCACCAGAAAAGGCCCCCAAAGCGATGGCCATGTGGGGGATGGGCATCATGGTTGCCCCTATTTTTGGCCCAGTCATCGGCGGCTGGTTGACGCAAAGTTATGACTGGCGGTGGTGTTTCTACATCAACCTGCCGATCGGCATCCCGACCGTTCTTATCCTGCTTTGGCTCTTGCCAAGCCGCCCCATCAACAGGCGCTATTTTGACGGCCTTGGCTTTGCGACATTGGCGCTTGGCGTTGCAACGCTGCAGTTGCTGCTGGATCGCGGCCAGCATGAGGATTGGCTCCAAAGCTGGGAAATTCGCATTGAAGCGATCATTGCGATTTCTGCCCTTTGGATTTTCTTCGTCCATCAGGCCACAACGAAAAAGCCGATGTTCGACAAAGAATTGGTCACAGACCGCAATTTCATCACGGCCTTGCTGTTCATGATTTTGATTGGCGTCATGATGTTCGGCATTTTTGCGATGTTGCCGCCGATGCTGCAAACTCTCTTCGGCTATAATGTGATCGACACGGGGATGCTGCTGGCGCCGCGAGGGATTGGGATTCTTGTGTCGATGCTGATCGCCACGCGTCTCACCGGGAAGGTCGACCCTCGAAAGCTGGTCGCGTTAGGATTTTTGATCACCATCTTCTCGCTTTGGGAAATGACGCGATGGGGTCTGATGATTGATTGGACATATGTTGCCTATACCGGGCTGATCCAGGGTTTTGGGATGGGGTTTGTCTTCATTCCGATGAACCAAGTCGCTTTTTCAACTCTGTCTCTTCAGCACCGAACGGATGGTTCAAGCTTGCTTTACCTGGTGCGCAGCATTGGCAGCAGCGTTGGGATTTCGATCATGTCGACCATGTTCGCGCGTAGTCTGCAAACCAGCCATTCCGATTTGGCGAGCCATGTCACCTCTTCGTCCATGTCGGTGATCGATCCTGCCACGGCAGACAAATATCAGGTGGTCGGCGAAGCGGCTCTGCGCATGGCTGATCTGGAGGTGAATCGGCAGGCCGCAATGATTGCCTATCTCAACGATTTTCAGTTGATGATCTGGCTGTTGCTTGCCTTCATGCCGCTGATTTTCTTTCTGAAGCCGGGTAAGACCGCACCCGGCGAACTGCCCCACCCGGTGGGTGAGTAACTACATCTCACCCCGTGCGCGGCGCAGGGCGTACCAGCGCGCGACATTGGCACTATGTTCAGGCAGCGTGCGCGCAAACACATGGCCACCCGTCCCGTCGGCCACAAAATAAATATAGTCGGTTTTAGCAGGGTTCAGCACGGCTTCGATGGAGGCCTTGCCCGGGTTGGTAATCGGCCCTTTGGGCAGGCCTGCTCGGGCATAGGTGTTATAGCCATTATCATCGCGCAATTCCGATTTGCGGATGCGCCGACCCAGCGGCTTTCCCTTGGTAATGGGATAAATCACCGTCGGGTCCGCCTGAAGCCGCATGCCAATACGCAGGCGATTGGTATAAAGCCCGGCGACTTGGTGGCGCTCCTCCGCCTTGCCCGTTTCCTTTTCCACAATGGCCGCCAAATTGACCGCCTCTTGCGGGGTTTTGACAATGGTTGAGGCTGAGCGTTCCGCCCACAGCTCTGCCAGCGTGCGATCCATTGCCGCCTGCATCCGGCTGATCACGGCGGACCGGCTGTCACCCGGGCTGATTTCATAGGTGTCCGGCAGGATTGAGCCTTCTTTGGGGATGGGAATATCCCCGGTCAGCCCCTGCAGTGCCATCAGCCGGTCCCGCACCAGGATGGAGGGCATGCCCTCTGGAATGGTGACAAAGCGGCGCTCAATCTTGCCGCCCTGGACGATGTCCAGAAGCGTGCGTTCGCTGGCTCCCTTGGGCAAAAGGAAGCGCCCGGCCTGAATGGGGTCTGTGCCGCCCAAAAGCCGGGCGCGCACGCGAAAGATCGTCGCATTGTCGACCGCGCCGACGCGGTCCAGATTTTGGGCCACCTGAATCAGGCTTTCGCCGGGTTCCACCTCAAAGCTGATTTCGCGGTCCAGCGGTCCAGCCGCAAACCAGCCGCCCACCATCCAGAGTGCCGCAAATGCGACGATCAGCGCAAAAAGGGTGCTCCGGCGGAGCATGAGGTCAGACGGCCTTCATCACCAGACTGGCATTGGTTCCGCCAAAGCCAAAGCTGTTGTTGAGCACCGCGCGTACCGGACGCTTTTTGGCGGTCAGCGGGACGAGATCGACCCCTTCTGTCCCTTCGTCGGGGTTTTGCAGATTGAGCGTCGGGGGCACAATCTGGTCGCGAATGGCGAGGATGCAGAAAATGGCTTCAACCGCACCCGCACCGCCCAGCAAATGGCCGATGGCAGATTTTGTGCTGCTCATCGATGCACCAGACAAGTCATCGCCCAGCACCCGCTTAACGGCGCCCAATTCGATCGTGTCGGCCATGGTTGAGGTGCCGTGCGCGTTGACATAATCAATGTCACCCGCCGTCATGCCGGCCTTGCGCAGGGCCATCCGCATAGCCAATTCAGCACCCTTGCCCTCTGGGTGTGGGGCGGTGACGTGATAGGCATCGCCGGACAGGCCATAGCCCACCACTTCGGCATAAATCTTGGCACCGCGCGCCTTGGCGTGTTCATATTCTTCCAGAACGACGACGCCCGCGCCTTCACCCATCACGAAACCATCGCGATCCTTGTCATAGGGGCGGCTTGCTTCTTCGGGGCGATCGTTAAAGCTGCAATTGAGTGCGCGGGCCTGTGCAAAGCCGGCGACGCCCAAGGGGTTGATGGTGCTTTCCGCACCACCCGCCAACATGATGTCGGCATCGCCATCCTTGATCATGCGCGCGGCATCGCCAATGGAGTGCGCGCCCGTTGAGCAGGCGGTCACCACGGCATGGTTCGGGCCCATCAGGCCATATTTGATCGACACTTGGCCAGAGATCAGGTTGATCAGGCGGCCGTGCACGAAGTGCGGCGACACGCGGCTGGGGCCTTTTTCGTGCAGGACGATGGACTCGCTTTCAATCCCCGGAAGTCCGCCAATGCCTGACCCGATTGAGCAGCCGGTGCGCGTCTTGAGGTCATCGTCCATCTCGGTGAGGCCGGCATCTTCCAGCGCCTGACCGGCGGCATCGATACCGTAAATGATGAAAGGATCGACTTGGCGCTGGATTTTATGGTCGACGCGCTTGTCGGGATCAAACCCCCAAGGGTGATCCTTTGGCTTTACTTCGCACTCAATGTGGCATTTTTGATCGGACGCATCGAAGCGCGTAATCTTGCTCGCGCCAGATTTGCTGGCAAGCAGATTGGCCCAAGTCGTCTCAACATCAGCACCCAGCGGGGTCACCAGACCCAAACCTGTCACAACTACGCGGCGCATAAGCGTCTCCAGTCTTCCAGAATCAAAAACGGCTCCCGAACGTGCCGGAAACCGTCTTCGATAACATCGATTCGTTCAAGGCAAAGCTGCCTTGCGATCAGCCTTTGTGGCTGTCGATGTAAGAAATCGCGTCCTTGACGGTCGAAATCTTTTCGGCAGCATCATCGGGGATTTCAACGCCAAATTCTTCTTCGAACGCCATGACCAGCTCGACGATGTCGAGGCTGTCCGCGCCCAAATCGTCGATGAAGCTGGCGTCCGTTGTCACCTTGTCGGCCTCGACGCCGAGATGTTCAACGACGATCTTCTTAACGCGGTCTGCGGTGTCGCTCATGGATAACCCTTCTCGTTCATGTGTGAGCAATATTTGTGAAAGCCCTAATCGGCCCTGTTTGGGGATGCAAGCTTTTAGGTTATGTTAGTGCGCAATCATCTGTTGATCATTCCGCATTATATCATGGCCATGCCGCCATTTACGTGGAGTGTCTGGCCCGTCACATAGCCTGCTTCGCGGCTTGCAAGGTAAACAGCGGCCGCAGCGATATCGGCCCCTTCGCCCATTTGGCCCGCAGGAATGCGCGCGTTGAGCGCGTCCTTTTGCGCATCGGGCAGGCCATCTGTCATCGCCGACGCGATGAAGCCGGGCGCGATGCAATTCACGGTAATGCCCCGGCTCGCCAATTCCTGCGCCAGGCTTTTCGACATGCCAATGAGGCCCGCCTTAGATGCTGCATAATTGGCCTGCCCCGGATT
>JBJTAW010000095.1:0-3869 GCA_046091025.1 Chakrabartia sp.
CATCGCCCAGACAAAATCCTTTCAAGTCTCTCCCTTGCGGATGGAGGCAGAGACAATTGACGGAGAAATCGTTACCAGCCCGGCGATTAACGAGGTCTCTTTGCTGCGCGAAACGCGCCAAACCGCCAAGCTGGAAGTCGATGTGAATGGACGCGTCGTCATGGAGGAGCTTGTATGCGACGGTGTTCTCGTCGCAACGCCAGTTGGATCAACAGCTTACAACTTATCAGCTCAAGGCCCAATCCTGCCGCTCGATTCGCCGCTATTGGCCCTGACGCCCATCAGCCCGTTTCGACCGCGACGCTGGCGCGGAGCCATTTTGCCCGACAACTCAACAATTCAATTCCGCGTGCTGGATGCAGGCAAGCGCCCTGTGAGCGCGGTCGCCGACCAGCAGGAAGTCCGCGATGTTGCGCGGGTCAGCGTCACCAGCGACGCGTCAACACGCCTCACATTGATGTTCGATCCCGAGCATGCGCTTGATGATCGCATCGCCATGGAACAATTTGCCGTTTGAGGCGCTTGCCAAGCGCGCTTGGCCTGCTATAGCCCGCCTCCTCGAGAACATTCCCCGGTAGCTCAGCGGTAGAGCATCCGACTGTTAATCGGACGGCCGCCTGTTCGAATCAGGCCCGGGGAGCCACTCTCTCTTAACTCCAATCATCGCTGATTTCAGACTTGTGTTCCGGTCTTGTTTTTTTCGCTTGACGATGGAACAAATCATGATCAATAAGAAGGGAACAAAAGGAGATCATTCATGCAGTTCCTCGCTTTTCTCTTCTTCTCAACCCGTCGGGGCGCTGTCGCATATCTGAGTCGCAGCACATTGCTCGATGCCAGTGACCGGATTGAAGCGGCGCTTGCGGGAGAATATCGCATGACTGTGACGCCCACGGCGCTGCCCTATCGCGCCCGTCATCAGCGCGTAGCGCCTTTCATGCCTGTTCGGGGAGAAGCGCGCAGGCACGCTGCCTGAAGGATAGCAATCAGGCCTGAGGCCGGGCCGCCTGACGGATGCGGGCATAGCTGCGGATGCTGAAGGGCAGCAGCCCCAGATACAGCGCAGAAATAGCAATGAGGGTAATCCATGGCTCTGAAAACAGAGCAGCACCAACCAATGCGACCAACAAAATGGCTTCTAGCCGCAAATTGCGCCGCAAGCGAATGGAGGCCCAACTAAAGGTCGCGATGTTTGAAATCATCAGCCCCGCGACAAAGACGATCCAAGGTGCGACGAGAAACGGGTTTCTGAACACGTCATTTCCCGTTGTGATCCACAAATAGAGCGGCACAAAGGCCAGCCCAGCCCCTGCCGGCGCAGGAACACCCGTCATAAAGCCAGCCGATTTATGCGGCTGAATTTCCGCATCAATCGCGGCATTGAACCGTGCGAGACGCAAAGCGCAGCACACGGCAAGCGCAAGCGCACAAATCCAGCCAAATCGCGGCATGGTCTGCAACGACCAAAGATAAATGATCAGCGCGGGCGACACGCCAAAGGCAATCACATCTGACAGCGAATCGAGTTCCGCGCCAAACCGGCTTTCTCCCTTCAGAAGACGCGCAATCCGCCCATCAATTCCATCCAGTAAAGCGGCAATGACAATGGCACCAATGGCGCGTTCCCAATCACCGGGATTGGGGTTCATGCCCGACGCCGAAATGGCATACCGAATGGCAGTGAGGCCAAAACATAAAGCTAGCGCCGTTATTGCATTTGGCGCCACAGCGCGACGAGTAAGGCCCTGCCTGCCCTCACTCATTGGCTAACCGCGCTTGCAGGCGCGTTATCGCCAATTACCCCAATGATTGTTTCACCCGCCACGCAGCGCTGCCCCAGCGCCACCTTGGCTGCGGTCCCCTGAGGCAAATACACATCTACCCGACTGCCGAAGCGAATCAGGCCCACACGTTCGCCCGCGGCGACGGTATCGCCAACTTTAGACAGCGGCAGGATGCGTCGTGCCACGAGGCCAGCAATTTGTGTAAACCCGATTTTCACACCATCGGCACGTTCGACCAGAAAATGCTGCCGCTCATTATCCTCACTGGCCTTGTCGAGATCCGCATTGAGGAACTTCCCCGCGATATATTCAATCCGCCGAATAACGCCGGCAATCGGAGAACGATTAATGTGAACGTCAAAAACGCTCATAAAAATAGACACCCGAACCATCGGCACGTCCGTTAGGCCATCTTCACCCACCAATTCCCGCGGGGGTGCAACGGTCCTGATCAGAGTGACCATGCCATCCGCCGGGGCGATGACCAGATCATGTCCCTGCGGCACGCCGCGGATAGGGTCTCTAAAAAATGCGAGGACCCACAGCGTCAAACCCGTGAAGAGCCAGGCAAAGAAGCTCCAGCCGATTAATACGAATGCAAGCACGATCGCCGCAGAGATCAGTGCGAATTTGCGGCCTTCGGGGTGCACGGACGGCCACGTCCACTTCACGCCTTCTCCCGCCGCGATGGCCTTTTCATGTTCTGTCATGCCCTCTTCATAGGGCGAGCGCCCGCAGGATACAATGAGAGCAGTTGATTGACAGGGTAGACCGCCTTAAGGCCACTGCGATTCCACTTCCCAGGGAAAGTTCCAAATTATGTCTAAGATTAAGGTTAAAACGCCAGTCGTTGAAATGGACGGCGACGAAATGACCCGCATCATCTGGCAGTGGATCCGCGAAAAGCTGATCCTGCCCTATCTCGATATCGACTTGAAATATTATGATTTGTCGGTCGAGAAGCGCGATGAAACCAACGACCAGATCACGATTGATGCCGCCAATGCGACCAAGCAATATGGCGTCGCCGTGAAATGCGCGACCATTACACCCGATGAAGCACGCGTGACGGAGTTTAACCTCAAGAAAATGTGGAAGTCGCCCAACGGCACGATCCGCAATATTTTGGGCGGCGTTGTGTTCCGTGAGCCGATTGTGATCAAGAATGTGCCAAGGCTCATTCCGGGCTGGACCGACCCGATCGTCGTCGGCCGTCACGCCTTTGGGGATCAATATAAGGCTACTGACTTTTTCGTCCCCGGCCCCGGCAAACTGCGTCTTGTTTGGGACGGCGATAATGGCGACAAGATTGACGAAGAAGTCTTCCATTATCCGTCATCGGGCGTCGCTTTGGCGATGTATAATCTTGACGATTCGATCCGCGATTTTGCCCGCGCCTCGATGAACTATGGCTTGGGCCTTGGTTGGCCCGTCTATCTGTCGACCAAGAACACCATTCTCAAAGCTTATGACGGCCGCTTCAAGGACTTGTTTCAAGAAGTTTATGAGAGTGAATTCAAGGCGAAGTTTGAAGAAGCTGGCATTGTTTACGAACATCGCCTGATCGACGACATGGTCGCTTCTGCGCTCAAGTGGAGCGGTAAATTCGTCTGGGCCTGCAAGAACTATGATGGCGATGTGCAGTCGGATCAGGTGGCGCAGGGCTTTGGCTCACTGGGCCTGATGACGTCCGTGCTGATGACGCCCGATGGCAATACGGTCGAAGCAGAAGCCGCACACGGCACAGTAACCCGCCATTATCGCATGCACGAGCAGGGCAAGGCGACCTCGACCAATCCGATTGCGTCGATTTTCGCCTGGACGCGCGGCCTGATCTATCGCGGCAAGTTTGACGACACCCCTGATGTGACGCGCTTTGCCGAGACGCTGGAGCGTGTTTGCATCAAGACCGTTGAAGACGGCCATATGACAAAGGATCTCGCAATTCTCATCGGCCCGGATCAGGCTTGGATGACGACCGAGCAATTCTTTGAAGCGATCCGTGCTAATCTGGAAAAGGAAATGGCCAGCTGGGCCTGATCCTCATCAAGACTGCCGAATGAAAAAGGCCGGGAAGGCATACCC
>JBJTAW010000096.1:0-2517 GCA_046091025.1 Chakrabartia sp.
ATCTCGCCAGTCCCGTGCCCGGCGGACATCTTGGGCAGCAGCAATGCTGGCCAGCGCATCGAGCGTTTCTTGTTTGCGGAATAAGCCCGATCGCGCGCCGAGCACATAGCCCCAGACTTGATCTTGTCCCTCATAAGCCCAGAGCAGATCATTGACGAGTGGCGTCCGGAAGTCAGGCACCATCTGGCCCGCTGGTCTGCGGTATTTACCGACCCAAGCGTGGCTGAATTCATGGGGGAGGAGATTGCGCCTTCCGGGCCCACTGGCCCAGTCGGTGAAGTATTCTGGGTTAACGACGTTTTCGGACGAACGATGATGCTCTAACCCGATGCTGCCGATTTGATCGGTTAAGCCGACCAGAAAATCATAATGATCAAAAGGGACCATGCCAAACAGCTTTATGGCCTGCTCAACAAGCTTTTTGTGCGGTGCCAATTGTTCTTGCGTCGCGGCGAGATACTTGGCCTCATCCGCGAATAAATTGAGGGTGACGTTGTTGCCCAGCTGTTCAATGCGAGAATATTTTCCCGCAAACACAGGGGTATCGACCAGCGTCTCATAATCTATCGCTTGATACTGGATTTTGCTACCACTGGCGCTGTCCGGACGAAGTGCCGTTGCCGCTTTCCAACCTGCGGGCCAAGTTACACTCGCGACAATGGGAATGCGGCGTGTGAACCATCCTGCGGGGTAAAGAGAGACAGAATGCCATTGAAGATTGATGATCTCTGGAGACACAACAACTCTGCCCTGATCGGGCTCTGTCGCTGATAAAAACTGGAATCTGACATCAAGTTCGCGCGCGCCTTTGGGCACGTCGACATGAAAAGCAAAGACGTTCTGAGCGTCTCTGCGCCACTCGAGACTATTGCCATTGGCCGTGATTGTAAGCCCGGCCACTTTCTCAATTTGACCGCGGGGGGCGTGCGTGCCGGGAAGCCATTCTGGGAAAAGCAAAACCATGGGGCCTGAGGCCGAAACGGGTATGCTTTGCTGAACACGAAAAATGCCTTGCTCCGTATCTCGTGCGTCCACTTCAAGTCTCATTGTGCCCGGGAAGGCGGTATCCCGTGCAGGCGGGATTTCTTGTGCCGATACGAAGGCTGAGAAAATTGAAAACGGTGCAAAAACAAAGCGAAGTTTCATGCCGACCCCTAAATATGCCTTTCACGGTCATGCCGAAATTTGCGTGAAGGTTCTAGTGGCGATAGGGCAGTTTTATGGCGAAGATTGAAACACCACGGCCTGTTCGTGGAACCCAAGATATGCTGGGGGAGACGGCAGACCGTTTCACCCATGTTGTTGAGACTTTTGAACGCGTACGGCGCCTTTATGGGTTCCGGCGCGTTGAGACCCCTGTGATTGAGCCAACGGCCGTTTTCGCCCGCTCTCTTGGGGAAACGACCGATGTTGTTTCCAAGGAAATGTACAGTTTTGAAGAACGTGGGGGGGATTCGATTACGCTCCGCCCTGAATTCACGGCTGGCGTGTGTCGTGCATTCCTAACCGAAGGCTGGCAACAGTTTGCGCCGCTCAAGGTCGCGACGCATGGTCCGCTCTTTCGCTATGAGCGACCGCAAAAAGGGCGCTATAGGCAATTTCATCAGATTGATGCAGAGATAATTGGGGCGGCAGAGCCGGGTGCCGATGTTGAGCTGCTTGTCTTTGCGGATCAGGTGCTTCGGGAGTTGGGCGTATCGGATGGGGTAACACTCCGGCTGAATACGCTCGGCGACGGCGGCACGCGCATTGCTTGGCGGTCAGCCTTAATCGAGTATTTTTCTGATCGCCGCACCGACCTGTCTGAAGACAGCCAGGAGCGATTGGAGAAGAACCCGTTGCGTATCTTGGATTCTAAGGATCCGCGCGATCGGCCTATTGCCGATGCGGCGCCCGATATTGACACCTACATCACCGATGAAGCGCGCGATTTTTTTGGTGGGGTGACCGAAGGGCTGAATGCCGCCGGCGTTCATTGGGTTCGCGACAGCAGGCTGGTGCGTGGGTTGGACTATTATCGCCATACCGCGTTTGAATTTGTGACGGATCGTTTGGGGGCTCAAGGAACGGTCCTGGGCGGCGGGCGCTATGACGGATTAATGGAAAGCCTGGGCGGGCATCCGACGCCAGCTGTCGGCTGGGCCGCAGGTATTGAGCGCCTTGCCATGCTGATCGATTGCCCAGCGGCACCATCAATTAACGCCGTTCTCGTTCCTTTGGGCGAGGCGGCTGAGCTTGCAGCAATTGGCATTGTCGCAACATTGCGTCGTGCCGGTTTTTCGGCCGATCTTGCGTTTAAGGGCAACATGAAAAAGCGCATGCAAAAAGCCAATGACTTGGGCGCGCGATTTGCGATTATCGTCGGCGACGATGAATTGGCCAAGGGCGTGGCCAGCGTGAAGAACCTGAGCACGGGCGCTCAAGGTGAAGTGTCTTTGGTTGATCTGGTTGCGGCAGTCGCATGACGGCATCTATTTCGGCAACCCGCCTCACTGCTATTCTCTCCCGGCGCGATGA
>JBJTAW010000097.1:0-2649 GCA_046091025.1 Chakrabartia sp.
GCCCGGTGCCCGATTAAAGCGGCACAGAGTTTTTTCGAGGATTCCCGCATGTCTGCACTTAAAGGTCTGTTCTATCCGCGTACACCAACAGGAAAGGCGTCGATCGTTCCGCCGGTGCCATGGCATTATTCGGGCGAGTTGATCACGCTGGAATATCGGGCTGATCCGGCAAATATCGCGGCACTGCTTCCCGAAGGCTTTTCCTTGGCGGACGAGGATCCGGGTGCGGTTGCGGCAATCTGGGCCGATTGGCAAAGCGTGAGCGAAGAGCCGGGGCACATTCTCGATCCCGTGCGCGTGCAATATAAAGAGATGTTCTTCGTCGTGCGCTGCAAATTCCAGGGCAAGGTCTATTCACGGTGCATCTATATCTGGGTGGATAAGGAATTTGCCGTGCTGCGCGGCCAGCATCAAGGTTACCCCAAAAAGCTGGGCAGCATTCACATGAGCAGGCCAGTTGTTGTTGGCAAGGCCGGGCCGCGGCTTGAGCCCGGGGGCACATTTGGCGTGACACTGGCGGCATTCGATCGACGGCTGGCAGAGGGTCATTTTACCATTACCGAGGCGTGCGATAGCCCTGGCTTCGTCAACGGTCATCCGATGGCACACAATCGCTGGATGCCTGCGATCGAGACCGATGGCACCGACAGCCTGAATGAAGTTGTCACCATGTCCAGCTTCGATGTCGAAAAGGGCCGCTGCTTTAGGGGCAATTTCGATCTTTCGCTGTTCGATTCGCCCGTCGAAGAACTGCTCGACATCGCACCGCAGGAAAAGATCGCGGGTTACTGGCATGAAGTCGGCGTGTCGTGGAAGGCCGGCACCACATTATGGCGAAGCAACATGGCCTGATATTCGGGACTGGCACGCCCACGTTTAACTCGACGTCCTTAAAGCAGCGCAACCACAGGCTTTGTGCAGGGATGCGGGCCGGATCTTCGCCATACCCGTCGGGCGCGTTTATCGCCCACCCATTGGCCCGCGTTCGCGGGGCAGTTGCCAGCTGACCTTACCGAAAGACGGGCTGACAGACATTATCGGCGGGCTGCTTTTGCATCGCGGACCGTTTACGTTGCTGGTGCATGGCGATAGCGGGAACGATCTGCTCGATAGCACACAGCTGGCCTTCTGGCTGGGCCAATCAGAAGAATTGCGGCTGCACATCTTCGCAAGTCAGTGAAGCGAATAGCACTTTTATTTTTGTGCACTCGCAGCTTCAATTAGTGCCTGATAGCGCTTACGTGCCTCGGCAATGCTTTTGTTGAGATTGGCTTTGTCACGGTCCCAAGCCGAACCAGACACGCCCTCAGTCTCCGCACGCTCCCAATCTTCATCGGGATTGGGCGCAGAGGCACGGAATTCATCGAGAATGGCAATATACTGGTTGGCAATGCGTGCCACTTCGCCGCGTTTCCAAGTGCGACTCTGTCCATCGACGATGATATAGAATGGCGCGCTATGGGCCACAGTGCCATCTGCGCCGAACGTGCGTACCGCTGCCCAAGTCGATTGACCCGGCGTAAGCACATGGTCGATTGCCAAGGCAGCGGTTCCGCCCTTGGCTTTGGCGCTAGCCACCACTTCGCCCGCCACCACCAGTTCGATCCGGTCAAGTAAGTCGAAATCGGGGTTCACAGTTGCAGTGGTTTTTACCCGCAACGGCGCGCCGCTGGCCATGGCATATTCACTCTTCTGCCCATCGCCATTGACGGTGAATTCAATGGTGGGGCCGCTCGTGACGAACGAGCGGCCGTTGCGATAGGCGTCAAACCAAGCTGGCGGCGAGAAATCCCCTGCTCCGACCTGTGCATACATGCGGTCCGCGCCGAAAGTTTCGATGAAAGGAAAATCCGATCCTGCCGATGGCAGCAGCCGGTATCCCAGGTTCAACAGGTCGTAAAAATGTCCGGTGTTGAGCTGCCCCATCTGCAATATCTCAAGGAAAGAGACATGGCCTAGCGGCACATCGGTGGCGATGCCGTAGCGGACGTTGAAGGCATCGATCGCCACATGGGCGTAGCCGAACATGCCGCCCAATTCAGCGATTTCGCGGCCAACGCGGTCATAGACGAAATAGTCTTCATTATACCAAACATATTTCGGCGAATTCAGGCCGATACTATGCCCGCGATGCGAGGAGCGAGGGCTTTCCTGGCCCGATACCAGCGCATAATTGCCGACCTCATAATGCCCATCCTTGCCAAAGGCATATTGTGGATAGCTGGCATAGGTTGCTGGCGTGCTGACCTGCAACAGGTTTGCCAAATGCAGGTCTTCTGCTGCCATGTATGACAGCACGCCGTCATTCAGCTCCTTGGTCGGCCGAGAAATATGAATATGGCCGTCGGCCGAATACCAGCCCTTCGCAGGCATATTGGTCCAGCGTTTCAGCCGCACTGCTTGCGGTGTTGTTTGCCCCGGCGAAATCTCGATCGTGGCGGTCGAAAGGCGATATTCCGGTCCCTTGGAAACGACCAGCGTATAGGTGCCCGGTTCAAGATCGGCTTGATAATTACCCTTGATGAAAGACACATGACGTCCTGCCGAAGGCCAGCCACGTGGGATACTGAGCAGCGACCATTGGCGCACCGATTTTTCAAATGGGGTCAGCAACAGCGCGCTGTTGTCAGGCAGGGGGCTGGAACCATC
>JBJTAW010000098.1:0-3444 GCA_046091025.1 Chakrabartia sp.
TCCATCACCAATCGCGCCAGCGATATTGCGTGGGCGGCACCACCAATGTCCTTCTTCAACAGGCGCATGTAAGAGCCTGTATTGATTTTGAGGCCACCCGTATCAAAAACGACGCCCTTGCCGATAATCGCAAGACTTGGATGAGCAGGGTTCCCCCATTCCAGCTCAATGAGCCGGGGCGCGCGGCTTTTGTCAGCGGCCTGACCAACGGCGTGGATCATGGGATAACCGGTCTCCAGATCATCACCGCGGGTGATGGTGACGGCCGCATCAAATTCTTTGCCAAGAGCTTCGACATGGCCCTGCAATTCTGCCGGGCCAAAGTCAGCGGCGGGCATATTCACCATATCTCTGACAAGTGCTGTCGCCTCGGCCAATCGTGCCTGCTCAGAGATGAGGGCCGGTTCAGTCGTCAGCAGAATGTGCTCCCCCGGAACGTCGGCTGCCGACAAAAAACGATCAAAGCGATAATGGGCCAGCATCCAGCCAAGTCCGCCGATGCCCGGCGTTGCGTTGCTGAGGCGATAGGTGCCTTCCGGCAATTTTTGGGCGGACGATGCCAAATCCCAAGCGGTTCTGCGCTTGCCAATGCCGAATGCCACTGTCCAGTCGTCAGGCTTATCGCCCGGAAGAATTGCGATCTCGCCCGGGCTGGCCGCGAATCTGGAGGCCTGCAAAGCCACACGCGCCCGTTCCGGCAATGTGCCAACCCAAGCGGCAAGATCCTCTTTTGTGATGAGATGAATGTCGCGCGCGTCTTGTCCTTGATCTGGTTGGATAAGATGGCTGAAACGGTTCATCTTCATTCTCCTGCGGCTCCCGATGGGGGCACGGTCTTGTCAACGTGCTTGGGGTGCGCTCAGTCCTGCGGGCACGCCCTATAAGTCTTGCTCATCGGCGTCGTCAATCAAGACGGGCACAATGTCCCCGGGCGATAACTGGCCCGCATCGCGCAGGAAGACATGGCCATCAATTTCCGGCGCGTCCGCTTTCGAACGCGCATTGGCTCCGCCATCTTCATCAACATCGTCAATGATCACATCCAGCGTTCGGCCAATTTTGGCTTCTAGCTTTGCGGCAGAGATGGCCGCCGTCTTTTCCATGATGCGGGCGTAGCGTTCTTCCTTGACCTCTTCAGGAACAGCGTCCGGAAGATCGTTGGCTGCGACCCCTTCAACGGGTTCAAATCGGAACGCACCAACACGATCTAGCTGCGCTTCCTCAAGCCAATCGAGAAGATATTGGAAGTCTGCCTCTGTCTCCCCCGGAAAACCAACGACAAAGCTAGACCGGATCGCAATGTCGGGCACAATGGTGCGCCAAGAGCGGATACGCTCCAGCACTTTCGCTTCATTGGCCGGGCGACGCATCGATTTGAGAACCGACGGTGCAGCGTGCTGAAAGGGAATGTCGAGATAGGGGAGCACCAGGCCATCGGCCATGAGCGGAATGACCTGATCCACATGCGGATAAGGGTAGACGTAATGAAGGCGCACCCACACCCCAAGCTTTCCCAACTCGCGGGCCAGATCGGTCATATGGGCGCGAACCTCGCCGCCCTTCCAAGGTTTTGCTTCGTGCCGAATGTCGACCCCATAAGCCGACGTATCTTGGCTGATGACCAGCAATTCGCTTGTGCCAGCAGCAATCAGCTTTTCAGCCTCGCGCAAAATTGCATCGGGTCTGCGGGACGCGAGATCCCCGCGGATGGATGGGATGATGCAGAAGCTGCAGCGATGATTGCAGCCCTCTGAGATCTTAAGATAGCTGTAATGACGAGGCGTTAGCTTTAGCCCCGCTTCGGGCACGAGATCGACAAAGGCATGCGGGACGGGTGGGGCCGCTTCATGCACCGCCTCCACAACGGCTTCATATTGATGCGGGCCGGATATGGCGAGGACTTCGGGGAATCGTGCTCGGATAACGTCCGCTTCATTCCCCATGCAACCCGTCACAATAACGCGGCCATTTTCAGCGATGGCTTCGCCAATGGCTTCAAGGCTTTCTTCCTTGGCACTATCCAGAAAGCCGCAGGTGTTAACCAGAACCACATCTGCGCCCGCATAATCAGGCGATAGGCCATAGCCGTCGGCCCGCAATTTCGTGAGGATCCGCTCACTATCCACCAATGCCTTTGGGCAGCCGAGTGAGACCATGCCGACTTTCGGCGGAGTAGGAAGAGAAATGCGTGTCATTATGGACAGGCGCGTTAGGGGATCAGGCTCATAAAGTCACGCAAAAGCGGGTCGAGCCGCTTTGCCCAAGATCAGGGACGCAGCACCTCTGTACCGCCCAGATAGGGGCGCAGCACGTCGGGCACGGCAATGCTGCCATCTTCCTGCTGATAATTTTCCAATATGGCGACAAGCGTGCACCCCACCGCCAGTCCAGATCCGTTGAGCGTATGGACAAAGCGCGTGCCCTTTTCACCTTCGGGGCGGTAGCGGGCATTCATCCGGCGAGCTTGAAAATCACCGCAATTGGAGCAGCTGGAAATTTCCCGATAGGCTTTTTGTCCCGGCAACCAGACCTCAAGGTCATAGGTCTTGCGCGCGGTGAAGCCCATATCGCCCGCGCACAACAGCATGCGGCGGAAATGAAGGCCGAGTTTCTTGAGGATTGCCTCTGCCGCTTCGGTCATGCGTTCGTGCTCTACATCAGACATGTCCGGCGGAGTGATGGAAACGAGCTCCACCTTTTCAAACTGATGCTGGCGAATGAAGCCGCGCGTATCGCGACCCGCCGAGCCCGCTTCCGATCGAAAACATTGGTTGAGTGCAGTAAAGCGTAAGGGGAGTTCGCCTTCGTTCAGGATTTTCTCCCGCACCATATTTGTCAGGGATACTTCGGCTGTGGGAATCAACCAGCGGCCATCACTTGTCTTGAACAGATCGTCTGCAAATTTGGGCAACTGGCCTGTACCAAAAACAGCTTCGTCGCGGACCATGAGCGGTGGGGCCACTTCCTCATAGCCAAAATCTTGCGTGTGCAGATCGAGCATGAACTGACCAAGCGCCCGGTTGAGCCGGGCAACGCCGCCGCGCAGATAGGCAAAGCGCGCGCCCGAAACAGCGGCCGCCGTTTCAAAATCTAGACCAAGCCCCGCGTCCAGCCGGTCATGCTCCTTCGCTTCAAAGGATAGGTCGGGCTTGTTGCCAAAGTCTGAAACAAACACATTGCCCTGTTCATCTGCTCCTTGCGGGACGTCTGAAGCAGGAAGATTGGGCAGAGCAGAGAGCGTGGCACGCAGAGCCGCTGAAAGATCGCGCACCTCGGCATCGCGTTGCGGCAGCTCCGATTTCCGTCCGGCAACTTCGGCTTTAAAGCGCTCTGCCTCGTCTCGATCTCCACGGCCCATTGCGGCACCAATGGCTTTCGCCGCCGCATTTGACTTTGCTTGCAGATGTTCCGCGATTTTGATTGCGGCCCGGACCTGCTCATCGA
>JBJTAW010000099.1:0-7815 GCA_046091025.1 Chakrabartia sp.
CTTCTGCGTCTTCCTTAGTGACCAAGGTAAAGGCACGGCCAAGCGCGCCTGCGCGCCCGGTACGGCCAATGCGATGGACATAGTCATCGGGATGCCAAGGGGCATCAAAGTTAAACACATGGCTGACGCCCTTTACATCCAGCCCGCGGGCCGCGACGTCTGAGGCAACAAGCACGTTGATTTCGCCTGCCTTAAAACGCTAAAGCTCTCGCAAGCGGGCGGGTTGATCCATATCGCCATGGATTTCGCCCGCCTGAAAACGGTGGCGCTTCAGGCTGGTCGCAAGCTCGCGCACCGTGGTTTTGCGGTTGCAAAAGATGATGGCGGTGTTGATGTCTTCGCTGTTGAGCAATGACCGTAGGACTTCGCGCTTTTTGCGGGTTTCCGTCTCAACTAGGAATTGCGCGATATTGATGTTCGTCGTGGCAGGCCGCGCAACTTCGATCGTCTTTGGATTGGACAAAAACCGATCCGACAGCTTCTTAATGGGCGGCGGCATCGTGGCCGAAAAGAGTAGCGTTTGCCGATTGGTCGGCAGCTTGGTGCAGATATTTACAATATCGGGGATGAACCCCATGTCGAGCTTGCGATCTGCTTCATCGATGACAAGAAGTTCGCAGCCTGTGAGCAGGATTTTGCCCCGCTCAAACAAATCCATCAACCGACCCGGTGTCGCGATCAGAACGTCGACGCCCTTTTCCAGCGCTTTAACCTGATCCCCCATTTGCACGCCGCCAATAAGCAGGGCCATGGAAAGCTTGTGATATTTGCCATATTTCTCAAAATTCTCGGCAACCTGAGCGGCGAGTTCGCGCGTTGGTTCCAGAATGAGAGAGCGCGGCATCAGCGCGCGCGTGCGGCCTTGCCCCAAAATGTCGATCATCGGCAGCACAAAGGCCGCCGTCTTGCCCGTCCCGGTTTGGGCGATTGCAATGAGATCTCGCATCATCAGGACGCTGGGAATGGCCTGCTGCTGAACAGGTGTGGGATCGCTGTAACCAGATTCGGTGACTGCGCGGAGCAATTCATCCGAAAGGCCGAGATCGGCAAAGCTCATGCAAAAATCATCCGGGAAAAGGGGCGATGACATTCTAGGCCATCTGCGCTGGGCCTTGGGCCTTTGGCTCCAAATGTCAAGCAAAAGCCTTGTTTGTTAGGCAGGTTGCCTAGCGCTTTGGCGGAACCAGCCGATGATATCGGTCAATGGTGCAGGCGCCGCCAGCGCGTGAATAGACCATATCCCGATCTTCACACAGCCTGCCGTCGGGCGTTGGCTTAAAGTAAAAGCCTGAATAGAAATCGATGGACCTACAGCCCTTTTCCAATCGTGCGCGCATCGCATGGCGTCCGCGCAGCACAATATCGATGCTATCTGGCTTGGTGATCAACACGCCGACAACATCATTGGCATAGAGGCATCGCGCAGCCGATTTTTCCCGCCAGTCTCGGAAATTTGGACGCATTTGGGCGCGCTCTTCATGCGGCACCACCCGGATCACAACCCGCCTTTCAATGACCAGTTGGGCCAATTGGGTCTGCGATGCGGACGTTCCTTCGGCAAAGGCATGGGGGGACGATGCGACAAGCGCAGCAAAGCTCCACAGGAGAAGGTTGAGGTTTCGCAGATCCATGATTCGCATTGATGTGTGGTTCTTTGGTTGAACAGATGATGAATTGCATGGCAATGGCAGTTGGGATCATGCCCGGTGAGGAGGCCAAGATGTTGGATGCATCATTTCTTGAGAAGCTGGGCAATGTGCTGGGTCCAAAAGGTCTGGTGACGGATTCGGGGGATATCGCCCCTTGGCTGACGGATTGGCGCAAACTCTATGTCGGCCGCGCCGCGGCCTTGCTCGCCCCCGCAAATGTGGGGGAGGCGCAAGACGTTATGCGTTTGCTGGCAGAGCATGGCGTGCCCATGGTCCCGCAAGGGGGCAATAGCTCTATGGTCGGCGGCGCGACGCCAGACGACAGCGGCAAGGCCGTCATTTTATCCACCCGGCGGATGAACGCCATTCGTTTGCTGGATGCAGACGCTTCGATGGCTGTCGCGGAAGCTGGCGTCATTTTGATCCATTTGCATGAGGCGGCGCAGTCGATCGGGCGGCGCTTTCCGCTGACGCTTGGGGCGCGGGGGTCTGCGACCATTGGGGGGCTGGTTTCAACCAATGCGGGTGGCACACAGGTTCTGCGGTTCGGCACAATGCGCAATCTGGTGCTGGGGGTTGAGGCGGTTCTGCCGGATGGCTCGCTCTATGAAGGGCTGGCTGCGCTCAAAAAGGATAATCGGGGCTATGACCTGACCCAGCTGCTGATCGCGGCTGAGGGGACGCTTGGGCTGATTACGGCGGCGAGCCTCAGGCTTGTGCCTGATGTGCAGGACCGGGCGGTTGGCTGGATTGGCATTGACAGCCCGGATATGGCGCTGCGCCTGTTGCGCCAGATGGAGGCCGTATCGGGGGACGCGATAGAGAGTTTTGAGCTTGTCCCCAATAGCTGTTTAAAGCTGGTTTTGCAGCATATTCCCGGCACACGCGCGCCGCTGGAGTCTGACCATCCCTGGCATGTTCTAGTGGAATATGTGCACACCCAATCGGGCCAGATGTCTGCTGCGTCCGCCCTGCAGAACCTGTTGGCAGGGGCGATGGAGGCGGGGAAGATTTCCGATGCCACGATTGCCGCAAGCGAGGCTCAGGCGCAGGCATTTTGGAAGCTGCGCGACTCCATTTCAGAGGCGGAACGCGCGCATGGCCCTGCCGTGCAGCATGACATATCGGTTCCGGTCGACGATATGCCGCGGTTTATTCGCGATGCCAGTCAAGAGGTGGAGCGCGCTTTTCCCGGAGCCTGGGTCAATGCCTATGGCCATTTGGGGGATGGCAATGTGCATTTTCATGTGCGCGCCCCAGATGGGACAACCGACCCGGATTGGCGCGTTACAACGGGCAAGGCAGCGAGCCGGTTGGTTTATGATCTGGTGACGCAGGCGGGTGGCTCTATTTCGGCGGAACATGGTATTGGGCAGATGAAGCGCGACGAACTGGCCCGCCTCTCTTCGCCCGCCCGACTATCGGCGCTGCAGGCGATTAAAGGGGCGCTGGACCCCCAAGGGATCATGAACCCCGGCAAGCTTGTCCCATAAACTATTGGATTAGGCGGCAAAGCTCGGCTCGGCAGCCTTTCTGCTTGCGCTTCAAAGGCTCCCGCCATAGGAGCCGAGGTCAAGCAAAATACTTGTCGCAGGAGATCTTTAATGGCCGACGCGCCGCAAAATGCGCTTCCTTTATTGTATAAGGACCTCGTTCCCCTTTCATCGGTTGATCATGCGAGCTGGAAGACCCGCCAGCTTGAATCCGCCCCTTGGCTTCAGGATCAGCATGCGATCCCCGTCACGGTGGATGAATTTGCATCGGCTCAGCGGTTCTTTCCGATCATTTTTTCGGCAGGCGACAGCCCCGTTCCGCTCGCGCTGCTGGGCCTGAATGAAGGCGTGAACGTCTATATGGGCGAAGACGGCAAGTTTACGGAGAATGTATATGTTCCGGCCTATGTCCGGCGCTATCCGTTCATGCTGGCAAAGCTGCGGCCCGATACCGATGAGCTCTCGGTCTGCTTTGACCCAACGGCGGATGCTATTGGCCCGTTCGATGATGGCGAGCCGCTTTTTGTGGATGGGCAGCCCGCGGACGCGACCAAGCAGATCCTTGAGTTTTGTGAGCAGTTTGAGCAGGCAGGGCAGCGCACCGAAGCCTTTATGAAGGATTTGGTTGAAAGCGAACTTTTGATGGATGGCGAATTGTCGATCCAGCCTGACGCGGAAAAGCCGCCGTTCATCTATCGTGGTTTCCAGATGGTGAATGAAGAAAAGCTGCGTGATTTGCGGGGCGATCAGCTTCGCAAGATGAACCAGTCTGGCATGTTGCCGCTGATTTATGCGCACCTCTTCTCGCTTGCTCAGATGCGCGAAGTCTTTGGGCGTCAGCTTGCCCAGGGCAAGGTCGCTGAAGGTGAAGCGCAAAGCTAAATAGCTTGTATTCAGCGTCCGGCTGTTTTGCCGGGCACAGAAAAACACAAGGGCGGCCTTCCGATCATGCAAGGTCGCCTTGCTTGTTCTTGAAACGGTGCGTCGTCTGCCCTACATTCAGAAGTGAGCGGTGGTGCGTTATCCCCCTTTCGCGCTGCTCCTCAGCGCACCTCTCGAGGTGTGTTCCTCCCTGAACCTTGGCCACCCTGTGCGTGCACAGGGTGGTTTTTTATTCAGCGGCGATGGGCAGGGCCTCGTTCGTCAAGGCGCGGCTGAGTTCGGCGGCAATGCCCGCAATCAGGCTCTTTATGCGGTCTATGCCTGTGCCCGGTTCTGAAAGGGCGGCATCAAGATAAAGCTGCCTGTCCACCTCAATCTGAAGGGCATGGATGCCGTCATCCCGCCTGCCATGGCGGTCCAATATATGGCCGCCAGCATAAGGTGTGTTTACGGCGACTCGGAAGCCCGCTTGTGTGGCCGCTGCGCAGGCAATTTCGGTCAGCGTTGGCGCTGCGCTTTTGCCAAAACGGTCCCCAATCACAATTTGCGGGGCCTGTTGCCCCTGACTGTGCGCAAGCGGGGGCATGGAATGCACGTCGAGCAATAGTGCGCTGCCAAATCGATCCCTGGCGCGCTGCACCAAAACGCCAACTGCCTGATGATAGGGGCGATGATGGCCGGTGATGCGGGCCTCGACCTCTTCCGGTGTGAATTTCCGTCGCCACAATTCTCCTAAGCCTGCGGTGCGCCTTGGGATGAGGCCAAGCCCGCCCCGCGCCTTGACGGAGAGCAAGGCGGGTGGCCCGGTGGGTGTCGTCAGCATCGCCGGGTCAAGATCATATTCGGCCCGGTTTAAGTCGATGATGGCGCGGGGCGTGCGCGCAACAAGGCCGGAATATCTGCCGCGCCAAGCATGGTCGGCCAGAAGATCGGCATAACGATCTTCTAAGCAAAGCAATCGATATGAAGGAAATTGACAATATCTATCAATATCATAAGGATAATCACGACCCGCATGGGGGATGGATAGAACGACCGGAAAGGCGGGTTGGGTTGGCCCAATCTGATCGAAAGATAATTCCATAAGGTGCGTCTATGATGGGGAGTGGGGAATGGCAATAATCCGGCCTGTTTTGCGGCCTACGCCGCCCTATTCGCTATGATCAATCAATTAAACAACCTTCATGGGAACCAAGCGGGGTGTTTCTGGTCTGCTGACCAGAGGTGAGGGATTTGAAACGGCGATGATTGATATCTTATCGGCTGAAGATGATGATGCGCTGCGGCGATATCTGACCCAAGCCTTGGAGCAGGCGGGTTACTGTGTCGTTGCGGTCGAAGATGGCGCGCGTGCCTTGGCCATTGTGGAAACAGGGGAGCCTTTCGACCTGTTATTGACCGATGTTAACATGCCGAATTTGGACGGGGTGGAGCTTGCCCGCCGCGTCACCGCGCTACAGCCAGATATGGCCGTGATGTTCATTACTGGCTTTTCCGCTGCCCGGCTTAAGCCGGGGGATACGCTTCAGGGGGCCCCAATCTTGGCAAAGCCATTCCACCTGAAAGAGCTGGTGGATCAGGTGGATCGGGTTTTGCAGGTCGCGCCCGCCCTGAGTTAAGGCCGATATAAAGATGGGCGCTTGCATGTCGCACGCAGCGTCGCTATTGGCCCCGGACCCCAAAAGGCGCGCTGTGAGTCTATCAGCGACAAACGCCTTCTGACACGAGTGGGCGTGTAGCTCAGTGGTAGAGCACTGTGTTGACATCGCAGGGGTCGCAAGTTCAATCCTTGCCACGCCCACCATTTTCAATTCCTTTATAACCCTCTGCAACATCAGCGTTTTTGCGTGTGGTGGGCGGTGGACTGACGGCATTTCCCAGTAAGTTCACAACAATCTTGATCGTATTGCGCCGATGATATTCAGGGGCATGACCACGGGCGCACAGGATTATCCCGCATCTTCAGGCTGCGCCTGTCCATTCCAAAAGTGGTAACAATTAATGGCCAAAGATATCCTGCACTGCTGCGGAGATCTCACCAGACTGTGCCTGAACGTTTGTCTGAAAACCGGAATTTAATGTGGTTCTATTTTGCGTAAGATATTTTTGCGAAATAGCTGAATCCAAACATCTTCTTTCCATATTTGAATTCATCTTTACACATGGTTGGATGTTCGAATCGGCGAACCAAGAAATACAAGCGGGGGATCATGCGCTATTCCGGAAGAGTTGTTGCGGCAACGCTGAGCTTGCTTTTAACTGTGTCTTACGCAGCAACGGCACACGCACAGTCCAAGCAGCCGATCGTCGCGGTTGCCCAGATCGATGATAATGCGGGCTCTGGACAGTCCAAGACCCTCACCCAGATGATGCTGACGGCGATCGCGGCTACGCAGAAGTTTCGGGTTATGGAACGTGGCCAGCTTGACGTGATGGTGCAAGAGCAACAGCGGGCCAAGTCCGGGCTGGTGACGTCGCGCAATGGCGGCAAGGTTGGTGGCTTCGAAGGTGCCGACTTTTTAATTTACGGCACGATCACCACGCTTTCAGTCACCAAAAAGTCGAATTTTGGGGCTTCGCTTGGGATGTCCATGTTGTCCGGAAACAATGATACGGCGCAGAATTGTTATTCCGGCGAAGTGACGCTTTCTCTCGATATTCGCATCACCGATTCAGAGAGCGGGCAAATCCGCTACGTCAAGCGGATCGACGAAAAGAAGAAGGCGGGAACCATCTGCGGTGAAGGGGTGCCGCAGGTCAATGCGACGGAGCTTTTGCGCTCTGCTGCAGACAAGGTGGCCAGTGGCCTTGTGACGACAGTCTATCCAATCAAGGTTGCCAACGCGCAGCCGGACGGCACTTTGATGCTTAACTATGGCGAAGGGACTGTGGCTCTGGGAGATTACGTCACCATCTTCCGCGCGGGCGAGGCGGTTATTGATCCCGACACTGGGCGCCAGATCGGTTCCAGCGAACAGCGCATTGGCGTGGCCCAGATCACCGATGTTCAGGCCAGTTTCTCAAAGGCCCGATCTGTTGCGGGCTTCGATGTCCCGGCGCAGACCCGCGATATTGCCCGGATCACCACGGATGATGACGTAGCGGCCTATCCAAAAGCCAAGATCAAGCGCAAGTAACTGAAAGGAGACGCGGCCATGAAGTGGGGTCTGTCATTGGCACTGGCCGCGTTGAGCGGTGCAACCGCTCAGGCGCAAACCGCAAGCCCGGTCGCTGTGCGCGTCGGTGCGATCGACACCGCGCAAGAATGCACTGTTTATGAAGGCGTGCGCTATAGTAACGAAACGCGCGCTCGGGGATCCAGCAGCGGCTATGTCGCGGGTGGCGGCGGCGGATATGCAAACGCCTATGGCGCAGGTGGTTCAGGCTATTATGCAGCAGGCGGCAGCTCGTCCTATTCCGCATCAAGCAAGACGTCGTTCGAGACTTTCTTCATCAAGGATTGCGTGAGCCATTTTGAAGGAATCCGTGCGGCCATGCAGTCGGCTCTGGCGTCTTCAGGCTCCGTGGTCATCAGGCCGGGCGGTTTTGTTTTGACAGGTCGGGTCGAAGATGTGGTTCCCACGGGGAGCGGCTATGTCGACCGCGCAGCGTCGGGCAGCGCTTATGGCAATATCAGCAGTGGCCTGCGCGTTACCATGAGTGTCAATGTTGCTGACAAAGCCGGTCGGATTGTGTTCGGCGCGCCGATTGTGACCGAGATTGAGACGGGATCTTATGGCGAGGCGCGCGGCAGCGTGAACGCCAATATAGCCTCCGGCGAAGGTCTCTAT
>JBJTAW010000100.1:0-3376 GCA_046091025.1 Chakrabartia sp.
GCCTTTGAACATGCCGCATCCCAGAACAAGGCAGAGCAGGGCGAAGAGGAAGGCCGCTTCAAATGCCATCAGAAAATGGCCGAGCGACATGGTGATCGCGCCAAGAAGGATCGTCCGCCTTTTGCCCAAAACTCGGTCGGCCAGAAAGCCGCCCAATATGGGTGTTAGATAAACGAGGGCGGCATAGGTGCCGAATATTGCCGAGGCGAGTGCCTGTCCCTCCAGCTCGCCATAAAGAGCGGAGAAGGGCTTGAAAAAGGCGATGTTCTCGACATGGCCGGGCAGCAGCAATTGCTTTGTCATGAATAGGACGAGCAGCGCCTGCATGCCGTAAAAGGAAAAACGTTCCCATGCTTCGGTGAAGGCCAGATAGCCCAGCCCCTTGGGATGACCCAGAAATGCGCGATCATCGGCTTGGATTTCAACGGTCATTCTGGCTCCCCCCATTTTTGCTTTAGGCAGATTAGGCGAAGCGCGCGCGTCATGCGAGTGTGAAACATGCCTTTGATTCAATAGGGTGTTTTGCGCTGATGCCTGCCTGAAGTTATAGCCAGACTTCGCTCAGGCGAAAACAAGGGGGCTGCGTCCGGCTTGACAAAAGGGGCATCCTCCCTCATTGGCCGCCCCTTACCGCGCTTGCGCGCGATTCCGTCTTCAACAGTTACGAAAGTCTACTGGGCCATGGCCAAGCCGACCACTGTCAAAATCAAGCTCGTGAGCTCGGCCGATACCGGCTTCTTCTACGTCACGAAGAAGAATCCCCGGACGCAGACCGAAAAGCTGTCCTTCCGCAAATATGATCCCGTCGTGCGCAAGCATGTCGATTTCAAGGAAGCTAAAATCAAGTAATTGGTCGCGCCGCTTTACCGCGGTGCTGTCATGCCCAACGTATCTTCAATGCTTTGCATAAAGGCATGGAGGGTGACCGGCTTTGACACAAAGGCGTCTGCACCCGCGTGGCGGATGCGGTCTTCCTCTGCTTTGGCGGCATAGGCCGTGACGGCCATGATGGGGATGCGCTTGAGCATGTCATCGTTTTTGAACAAATCGATGAGCTCTAAGCCGCTGATATGCGGCATGTGAATATCCAGAACAATCAAATCGGGGGTCTCGCTGTGCGCATGGTCAAGCGCCAGTCGCGCATCGCGTACCGGATCGACCAAAAAGCCATTGGCTTTCAGCAAATCACAAAAGAGTTTGAGGTTGAGTTCGTTGTCCTCGACAACAAGCACCCTTTTTGCCACCGCAATACCTCGCATTGTTTCGGATCGTGATAGCTTATGGCCTTAGGCCCCACAAATGAACTCGATGTCACAACCGCGGCCATTGCGGCCCTTGGCTGGATCTTATCCGATGATCGGCGGGCAGAGCGGTTTCTGGCTTTGACTGGTTTTTCGCCGGATAATCTGCGTGCGCGATTGGCAGAAGCGGGCGTGCATGACGCGGTCCGCATGTTTTTAGAGGGGCATCAGCCAGATTTATTGGCCTGCGCCGAGGCTATTGGCGTATCGCCCACACTCTTGTTACCACCGCCTAGGGAGAATTGGGCATGAGCCGCAGACCACTTTTGGTGACTGATTGTGATGAGGTTCTCCTCCACATGGTCGTGCCCTTTGCCCAATGGGTGGATGAGGCGCACCATGTGCATTTCGACCTCGACTCTGGGGATTTCGTCAACGCCCTGCGCCATAAAGTGTCGGGTGTCGCCCTCGGCCATGAAGAAATCTGGCCCCTGCTGCGCAGGTTTTTTGCAACGGAAATGCATCGCCAATATCCCATTGAAGGGGCGATTGAATCGGTTCAGGCGCTGGCCGAGCAGGCGGATGTTGTCGTCCTCACCAACTTGCATGATCATGAGCGAGACGGCCGGATTGATCAGTTGCGTGCCGTCGGTGTGGAGTTTCCGGTCTTCACCAATCAGGGCGGCAAGGGGCCGCTGCTGAAACAGATTGTCGCCGATTATAACCCGACCGTCACCGTCTTCGTCGATGATCTTGGCCATAATCACGCATCGGTGGCAGAACATGTGCCCGAGGTCTGGCGGTTGCATATGGTGGGGGAGCCACGTCTTGCGCCGCGCATCATTGCGCACCCAACGGCGCATGCGCGCATTGACGATTGGGCAACGGCGCGCCACTGGATAGCTGAGAAATTTGAAGGAGGCCTTCCGTATGGGCAATGACACCGACACCCCTGAGGCCCGGCTTGCCGCCCTTGGCATTATCTTGCCAGAACCTGCCGCGCCAATTGCATCCTATGTACCCAGCGTCGAAGTGGGGAGCGTGATCTATATTTCGGGTCAGCTGCCTTTTGTGGATGGCGTCGTGATGACGGGGCGTTTGGGCGAAGACCGGGATGTGGAGTTCGGGCAGGCCGCGGCGCGTGCGTGCGGGATCATGCTGGTCGCCCAAATGAAGGCCGCCCTTGGATCGCTGGATCGCGTGGCGCGCATCGTGAAGCTGGGCGTCTTCATTAGCTCGGCAGGCAGCTTTACGGATCAGCCCGTGGTCGCCAATGGCGCGTCTGACCTGATGATTAATGTCTTTGGCGATCTGGGCCGCCATGCGCGCTCTGCGGTCGGCGTTCCCGTTCTGCCGCGCGGTGCCGCTGTTGAGATTGATGCCATTGTCGCGGTTCGGCCTGCCTGATACTATGAGGGCCGCCGCGCGCCGATTGGCTGAGCAACAGCCATGACCACCCCAGATGCGGGGGGCAAAGACATATTGGCACGGTTGGAAGATGGCGTTGCCGCACTCGCAAGCGACGCGTGGGATAGGTGCGCCGGGCCGATCAACCCTTTTCTCAGCCACGCCTTTCTGGCGGCGTTAGAGGTATCTGAAAGCGTTGGGCCGGGGACAGGCTGGCAGCCCGTGCCCATCTGCATCGACGGCGCCGATGGCCAATTGGCAGGCGCGCTGCCCGCCTATTTGAAAAGCCATAGCCAGGGTGAATATGTCTTTGACCATGGCTGGGCCGATGCTTGGCACCGGGCCGGGGGCAATTATTACCCGAAGCTTCAAATCGCGGTGCCCTTCACACCCGTTCCCGGGCCACGTCTGTTGACGCAGGATCCCACACTTCAGAGCCAGCTGATCGCCGCCGCCGAAGCCTTAACCGTGCAGAACGGTTTGTCGTCTGCCCATGCGACTTTTGTGGAGGCAGATCAGCTTGATCTGTTTCGCGCCGCAGGTTGGCTGGTTCGCGAAGGCATTCAATATCATTGGTTTAACCAGGGCTATCGCGACTTTGATGACTTTCTGGACGCTTTGTCGTCGCGCAAGCGTAAGGCCATCCGCAAGGAACGCGCAACGGCGCAGGCCGGGATGGTGATCCATAGCCTTCGGGGCGCAGACATCACCGAAAGCCATTGGGATGC
>JBJTAW010000101.1:0-6911 GCA_046091025.1 Chakrabartia sp.
TGATTGGGATTTATCGCGCGCGGGAATTGTCGTTCACGGGCAATTTCATCGACGCGCAAACCGCTTGCGATTGGGGCCTGGTCAATCATGTCGTGGCGCCAGACGCATTGTTGAATGAAGCCAAGCGGATGGCAAAGGACATGGCCAGCATCGATCCAGTGATGCTCAGCCAATATAAGCAGTTGATTAATCGAGGGTTTGAAACAAATTTTGGCGAAGGTCTGGCGCTTGAGGCGCAGATTTCCAGCGCCGCCAATGGCCGTGTTTCGGCCGATGATGTCGAGGCGCGCCGGCGCGCCGTTCTCAATCGTGGGCGCGCGCAGGCGCAGTAATTGATTTTCAGGAGATAGATTATGGACAGCTTCCGGCCGGATTTGCTTGCAGGAAGAGTGGCTTTTGTTGCGGGGGGGACCAGCGGCATTAACTTGGGCATTGCTAAGCGCCTTGCCCAATTGGGCGCGCATGTCGCGGTCTGCGGTCGAGACCCTGAAAAGGCGCAGAATGCCGCGCGTGAAATTGGCGAAGGCGCGCTGGGCCTATCGGCAGATGTCCGGGATTATGGCGCAATCCGGGCGGCGATGGAGCATGTTGTCGATCGCTTTGGAAAGATGGACATTGTTGTGTCGGGTGCGGCGGGCAATTTTCTGGCCCCGGTTTTGGGCATGTCGGCCAATGCCTTTCGGACGGTGGTCGATATTGATTTGAACGGCACATTTAATGTGTTCCGTGGCTGCCATGATCTATTGAATCGCCCCGGCGCCTCGCTGATTGCAATCACGGCGGGTCAGGCGGTCAATGCCATGGCGATGCAGGCCCATGCTTGCGCTGCAAAGGCCGGCATTAACCAACTGATCCGCGTCCTTGCACTGGAATGGGGGCCAGAGGTGCGGGTCAATGGCATTTCGCCCGGTCCAATTGCGGGAACAGAGGGCATGGCCCGGCTTGCCCCAGATTCGTCGACCCGGCAGAAACATTATGACCGGATTGCGATGAAGCGGTGGGGAGAGATTTCCGAGGTGGCGGACAGCGCCGTCTTCCTGTGTTCGCCCGCTGCATCCTATATCACAGGCATTATTTTGGATTGTGATGGCGGATCACAAATCGGGGACGCCTCCCGCTTGGATCTTGGCAAGGGGCTGGCCTGATCCGTCTTAGCTGCGGCTGCTGCCCCGGATTTGCAGGTTGACCGGGACAATTTCGGTCTGCTGCGGAGCGTTGCTGATGGCGGTGATGACATTATCGACCAGCATTTCGCCGGCCCGAACCAGATCCTGTTCAATCGTGGTGAGAGTTGGATAAGCGTAAAGGCCGGCACGAATGCCATCAAAGCCAACCACGGCCACAGCGTCAGGAACATTGACGCCCCGTTCCTGAAGCTTTTGCAGCGCGCCAATAGCGAACAAGTCGGTCACGGCAAAAATACCATCAAAGGGGGTGCCCGCATCCAACAGGCCTGCAACAGCGGCCGCGCCCTGTTCCTCCTTCGTCTCGCCCTCGGGGATGGGGGCGATGATGGGGGTCAGGCTATGGTTGGCCAAGGTTTCGGAAAAGCCGGCAAAGCGGGCTTCAAACTGTTGCTGGGCGGGCATAGGCGGGCCGATATAGGCAATGTGGCGACAGCCTTGGTCCACCAAATGGGTTGCAGCAAGCGAACCGCCCTTTCGATTATCCGCGCGAATTGCGGTTTCGGTGGCATAGGGTGATCCAAAGAACACGACCGAATAGCCGCCATCAGCAATGCCCTTAAAGTAGCGCCAGGCATCCTCATTTTGAGAGCTGCCAATCACAATGAGCCCATCTGCCTGACGGCTATCTTCATAAAGACCGAACAACTGGCCCTCAATGTCCTGAAAGGACACCAGCAGATCATATCCGCGCGCGGCGGCCGATGCGCCGATGCAGCCCAGCAAGGAAAAGTAAAAGGGATTGATGGCAGTCGGGCCTTCATCCGGGCGGTGAAGCACAACCAGCGCGAGCGTCCGTGTGCTCTTGGTGCGCAGGCGGGCCGCGGCCTGATTGATTGAATAGTTCAATTCTTGGGCGGCCAGCAGAACGCGCTGGCGCATCGCCGGGCTCACATTCTTGCTGCCATTTAGGGCCCGGGACACGGTCGATTGTGCTATGCCCAGTTGATAGGCAATGTCATAGGCGGTGGTCCGCCGGTGTCCGCTTCTGCTCATCCAGCCATCCTAAAACACTTGTTTGGTGTTGGATAGGGGATGCAGGCAGGAAGAAAGCTCAGCGGGAGACACTGCAGATATTGCGGTGGACCAGAATGAAGCTGCTGCAGAGACGAAGCTTAATCAGATTGGCGCCGACCTTGATCGCGCAGCAGAGCGCGCCGAGCAGGAGGTCAATCAGGTCAGTCAAGACGTCAAGCAGGCTGCCAAAAAAGGCGCCGATAAGGTGGAGCGGGCAGCAGGGGCCGCGCATTAGGAGTTGAAGAAGGATAAAGATAAGGAATAGGCCTGCGGTTGACGCCGCCGCGCGGTTCCGCTGAAGCGATGCCATGAATGACGCACGATTCCTTTCTGGCCAATTGTTGCTCGCCATGCCCGGCATTGGCGACCCGCGGTTTGAACATGCGGTGATTGCCCTATGTTCTCATGATGAAGAGGGCGCACTCGGCATTGGCCTTGGGCATGTCATGGACGGCATCGGGTTGCACAAGCTTTTGAATCAGCTTGGTTTAGGCGTGGGCGTTGCGCCAGATGTTCCTGTGCATTTCGGTGGGCCAGTAGAGCCTGCACGCGGTTTTGTGCTCCATTCTACCGATTGGGCGGGTGAGGGGACCGTGCAGACGGCAGGTCTTTGGGGGCTCACCAGCACGCAAGATGTTCTGAAGGCGATCGCGGCAGGACGGGGCCCTGCCCGTTGGGTCGTGGCGCTCGGCTATGCGGGCTGGGGCAAGGGCCAGCTGGATGGCGAAATGAAGCGTCCTGGCTGGCACGTCGCCCCGGCAGACCCCAGCCTGATTTATGACGTGCCTGCCCAAGAGCGTTGGACGCGCGCCTTCCACGCGAGCGGAATTGATCCCCGGCTCTTGTCCAGTGCCAGCGGGACGGCCTAATCAGATCATATAAAGAAATCTTTATATTTGCATTGCCATTCCGCGCAGCAGCGGTTAGGGGCCGGTCATTCCATATAAATGCCGGAGAATTCCCGTGGCCCATGATTATGTTGTCGCCGACCTGAGCCTTGCCGATTTTGGCCGTAAAGAAATCCAGATTGCTGAAACCGAAATGCCGGGCCTGATGGCCCTTCGTGCCGAATATGGCGCGTCAAAGCCGCTCAAAGGTGCCCGTATTACAGGCTCCCTCCACATGACGATCCAGACTGCGGTTCTCATCGAAACGCTGGTTGATCTGGGTGCGGAAATCCGCTGGGCAACGTGCAATATCTATTCGACGCAGGATCACGCGGCGGCTGCGATTGCAGCGGCGGGCATCCCAGTCTTTGCCGTTAAGGGGGAAAGCCTGGCGGAGTATTGGGATTATGTCGGCCGCATTTTCGATTGGGGCGATGAAACAACCAATTTGATTCTCGATGATGGCGGCGACGCGACGATGTTCGCGCTTTGGGGCGCGCGTGTGGAAGCGGGCGAACCCCTGTTTGAGCCGAGCAACGCCGAAGAAATTGAGTTTGTGCGTGCACTTAAGGACTTCTTGAAGCGTAAGCCGGGCTATCTCACCATGTCGGTCGCCCATATTAAGGGCGTGTCGGAAGAAACGACCACGGGCGTTCACCGGCTGTATCAGATTGCCAAGGACGGCAAGCTGCCTTTCCCGGCGATCAATGTGAATGACAGCGTCACCAAGTCGAAGTTCGACAATCTTTACGGCTGTAAAGAATCGCTGGTCGATGCCATCCGCCGTGCAACCGACGTCATGCTTGCGGGCAAGGTCGCTTGTGTTGCGGGCTTTGGCGATGTGGGCAAAGGCTCGGCCGCCTCTCTGCGTCAGGGCGGCGCCCGTGTGCTCGTGACCGAAATTGACCCCATTTGCGCGCTCCAAGCGGCGATGGAAGGCTATGAAGTCGTGACGATGGAAGACGCCGTTGAGCGTGCCGATATCTTCGTGACGGCAACGGGCAATGAAGACGTGATCACCGCCGAACATATGAAGGCGATGAAGCCGATGTCCATCGTTTGCAACATTGGCCATTTCGACAGCGAGATCCAGATTGCGGCACTCTCCAACTATAAGTGGGACGAAGTGAAGCCGGGTACCGATCTTGTCGAATTCCCAGATGGCAAGAAGATCATGATCCTGGCCAAGGGCCGTCTGGTCAATTTGGGCTGCGCGACGGGCCATCCGTCCTTCGTCATGTCCTCCTCCTTCACCAATCAGGTGCTGGCGCAGATTGAGCTGTTCACCAAGAACAGCCAATATGAGAACAAGGTTTATGTTCTGCCCAAGCATCTGGATGAAAAGGTCGCTGCACTTCACCTTGAAAAGCTGGGTGTGAAGCTGACCAAGCTGAATGACCGTCAGGCGGCCTATATTGGCGTCACCGCGGAAGGGCCGTTCAAGCCGGAACATTATCGTTACTAATCTAGCCTGCTAACCCGGCGGTGTTCATCCGCCGCCAAGGCACTTAAGAGGTCCGGCATGATGCCGGGCCTCTTTGTTTTTTAGGGATGGTCACATTGACGCCTTTGGCCAGCCTTGCGGTTGGCGTCATCTTGGCGCTGTGGCTTGTCGGATGTGGCTTGGCGCTGGCGCGGGGCTTTGCCCTGTACCGTCGTGCGCCGCATGCTCTTGCGCAGATCGATCGGGCAGGAGAGGCGGTCGCGAGCGATGCCGTTGACGCAGAGGACGCACAGCGCGCTAGAGCCGAATGTCGCCGCTATGCCGCAACGCAGCGGGACACGCTGGATCGATTGTCCGCCGCCGTGGCCCAATTTGACGCAGACCATAGCCTGATTTTCTGCAATCTGCCGTTTCGTCAGATGTTCGCCATCAAGCCGGAATGGGTTGCAGAAAACCCGATTTTGATCGTTTGCTGGACCGCATGCGAGAGACACGGCATCTCCCAGAAACACGCGATTTTCCGAAATGGAAGGCAGAGCTGCGGGCCTGGTTTCAGCGCCCCCGCGGTGCGATTGAGGAAAATTGGGTCTTTCCCGCGGGGCAGCATATCCGCCTGTTGGCACAACCTCTGCCCGATGGGGGCTTGCTGCTTATTTTTGAAGATCGAACAGAGCAGACAAAGCTGGCCAGCGCCCGGGACACCCTGTTGCGGGTCCGGCGTGCGACACTCGACAATTTGTTTGAAGCCATTGGCGTCTTTGAGGCCAGTGGCCGGCTGAGCAACTGGAATATCCGCCTTCGCGAGATTTGGGGATTTGAAGAGGAGTTTCTGATCGGCCACCCGCGTGCAGACGTTTTGGCACAGGCCATAGCGCCCATGCTCGTTGTGGCTGAGGATGCTGCAGGGCTGGAAGAAACGGTGCGCACAGCCACAATCGGCCGCCGCAGAACGGGCGCGCGCCTGACCTTGAAGGATGGCCGCTGCTTTGAATATGCGGCTGTCCCGCTTCCTGATGGGGCAGCGCTGTTCACCATGTTGGATATTACGGCCAGCCAGCAAATTGAGAAAATATTGCGGGACAGGGCGGAGACGCTGGAAGAGGCAGACCGCCTGAAAACCGCCTTTGTCGCGCATATGAGCTATGAGCTTCGGACCCCGTTAACCTCCATTCAGGGCTTTTCCGAAATGCTGCTTGATGGCTTTGCGGGGGAGATGAATGAGCAGGTGCGCGATTATGTGTCGACCATATATGCGGCGGCCATACGGCTGGGGTCGCTTGTCGACAATGTGTTGGACTTGGCCCAGTCAGCAGCGGACGCGGTGCGGTTGAACCGGGCATCGGTGGATCTCATGCCCCTGCTCACTGAAACGCTCAAAGCCTTTCGTGACGAATCTGCGGCGAAGAATTTGATGCTGCTTGCCGATATTGATCCGGCGATTGGGTCCATCCAGGGCGACGCACAACGGCTGCGCCGCGCGATTGGACATATGTTGGAAAATGCAGTGGCCTATACGCCTGTTGGGGGGCGTGTTCTTCTTCATGCCCATCGCACAGATGACGGTGTCGACATCATTATCTCAGACAACGGGCCGGGAATGAACCCGGCGGAGCAAGCGCGCGCGCTAGATCGGTTCAGCCGGGCCGGGCCAGATATGGCGCAGGAGGAAGATGGCTCTTTGGGCATTGGCCTTCCACTCGCCAAACAGCTGATTGAAAGACATGGGGGCACTCTGCGCTTGATCTCAGAGGTCGGGGCGGGCACGACAGTCGAGATAGAGCTTCCCCGCAGATGATTGATACGCACCTTCTTCTTCTTCCCGATGCACAGGCGACTGATGCTGCTGGCCGCGCGCTTGGGGGCGTATTGCGCGCGGGCGATGTGATTGCGCTGTCGGGTGATTTGGGTGCCGGCAAAACCAGCATCGCGCGCGGCCTTTTGGCCGAGCTGGGCCTGATGGAAGAAGCCCCCATCCCCAGCTTTGCGCTGGTTATTCCCTATGCCCCGCCACAGGTGCGCCTGCCCGTTTGGCATGTCGATCTGTATCGGTTGAACGATCCAGCGGAAGCCGAAGAACTTGGGCTGGAGGATGCGCTGTTTGACGGGACCTTGCTGATCGAATGGCCCGAACGGCTCAATTGGCTCTGGCCAGAAACGCTTGCTCTCCACATTTCGGTGTCCCCAGATGGCACACGCGGCTTGACAGCCAAGGTGCCGCCGTCATGGAAGGACAGATGGCTCTTATCATGACACCACCGGCGGGTGCCCGCGCATTTCTGGAAGCATCCGGCTGGGGCAAGGCGGATATTCTGCCGCTGGCGGGCGACGCATCCTTCCGTCGCTATTTTCGCATTGTCGATGAAGGTCGGCACGCTGTGC
>JBJTAW010000102.1:0-5156 GCA_046091025.1 Chakrabartia sp.
CAATTGGCGGCGTCAGGATTGGTGCGGGGCGAATCCGTCGCGCATTAAATCACGCGCGCCGGGCGTTGGGTCACGTCTGAAACCAGGGCGGCGATGCGCGGCCGGACGATGCCAATGCCCAAATTGCCCTGCCGATAATCGGCGACCAGCTCTTCTGTGTCATGCGCAACCTTCAGCTCATCCCAAAATCGGTGAACCTCAATTTCCGGGTCGAAGCGATTGGGGATGACATCGTGCAGCGCAACAAATCCGTCGGCGGCCAATAGGGGCGAATAGAGCGTGTAATCGCGCCTTACCCCTTGATAGCTGTGATCGGCATCGATCATGAGAATGTCGATCGGCCGCCCATTGAGCAGCCGTTCAATTGTGCGGCGCGTCTGATCCAGATGGGAATCGGCCCGCACCAGATGGAGCTTCTGCCCGGCTTTTGCGAATTTGCGATACAGGCCTTCCTTCCACCTTGGGTAGCCGCCGCCATTGCGGCCATAGGGCAAATCGAGGCTGATGATCGTCGCATTCTCAGCCGCATGTTGGCAGAACAGAAAGAGCGTACCCCCCTTTGCTGTCCCGATTTCGACAATGACTTGCGGCCTTTTGGCGCGGACGCGCTTCATCAGCTCGCTGATTTCCCAAGGGTTTTGCAGCGGGCGGATCGCGCCACCACTTTCGGTCATGGTGAAGGTTACAAGTTTATCCGTGTCGCTGGAAAAGGCCCGTTCTCCCAGCAATTTGGACATGCGCCCGGCCCCCATCCAATCACGCAGATTCTTGATCTGATAGTTGAGATAGGCAAGGCGGTTGATGAAGGTGACGGCCTTGCCCGCGCGTCGCATCTGCCGCAATCGGGTTTTCAGGGATGCCAGCATGCTTTCCTCCGAACGGATGACATGCCCGTAGAGCTATCACAGGCGCGCTTTAGGCACTCGTGAAACATTGGTCATCTTTGTCGAGCTTGCCGCTGCCTTTTTTGCTGGAGTTGCAGGGCCTCGCCAGTGCACATGGGCCTGTGCCCAGTTTGCCCGCCCCGATTGAACAATTGTTTGCCGACCGCGGGTGGCAGCCCCGCCGCTATCAGCTGGATATGCGGGAGGCTTATCAACGGGGCGAACATGCCTTGCTGGTGGTCCCGACGGGTGCGGGCAAGACGCTGGCTGGGTTTCTGGCAACGCTGGCGGATTTGGCGCTGTCGCCGGCAGAGGGGCTGCACACGCTCTACATTTCCCCGCTCAAGGCCTTGGCCGTGGATGTGAAGCGCAATTTGCTTCAGCCGATTGAAGAGATTGGCCTGAACATTCGGGTTGAAACGCGCACGGGCGATACGCCGTCGGATCGCAAAGCCCGCCAGCGTGCTCGACCGCCGCATATTTTGCTCACAACACCGGAAAGCCTCAGCCTGCTTCTATCCTATCCGGAAAGCGCGGAGATGTTTGCTGGGCTGAAGCGTGTGATCATTGATGAAGTCCACGCCTTTGCGACAGGCAAACGGGGCGATCTTCTGACATTGGCGCTCGCCAGATTGCAGGCCATCGCCCCCAAAATGTGCCGAGCGGCCTTGTCTGCGACGGTGGCAGATCCGGAGCTCTATTTGGACTGGCTCTCCCCAGCGCGACAATCCGTGCGGCTGGTAAGGGGGGATCCGGGCGCGCCGCCTGCGCTGAGCATTTTGGTGCCGGAAGATCGCGTGCCCTGGGCCGGGCATAGTGGTGCCTATGCCGTGCCGCAGGTGATGGCAGAGATTGAGGCGCACCAGACGACCTTGATCTTCTGTAACACGCGCGGCCTGTGTGAGCTGATCTTTCAAGAATTATGGCGCGCCAATGTGCAGAAGCTGCCCATAGGAATCCATCATGGCAGCCTAGATATTGAGGCGCGGCGCAAGGTGGAAAATGCGATGGCCCAAGGGCAATTGCGCGCCCTTGTGGCCACCGCCAGTCTCGATCTGGGTGTAGATTGGGGCAATGTCGACTGCGTCATTCAGATGGGTGCGCCCAAAGGGTCATCGCGCCTGATCCAACGCATTGGCCGTGCCAATCATCGGCTGGATGAGGCGTCAGAGGCGATTCTCGTGCCGGGCAACCGCTTTGAATATCTCGAGGCACTGGCCGCATGGGATGCGATCCGGGACGGGGTGTTGGATGGCGCGCCGTTTCAGCCGGGAAGTCTCGATGTTCTGGCCCAGCATATCATGGCGTGTGCCTGTGCGGCGCCCTTCTACGAAGCCGTGATGCTGGCGGAGATCAGGACCGCCCGGCAATATGAGCATCTCTCCGCCGAGATGTTTTCTCGGCTGCTCAATTTCATCGCAACCGGCGGCTATGCCTTGCGCGCTTATGATCGGTTTCGCCGACTGGTGAAGGACAAGGATGGCCTTTGGCGCGTCACCCATCCCCAATTCATCGCGCAGCACCGCCTCAATGCCGGGATTATCGTTGACACGCCCATGATGGAGGTGCGCTTTAAAAATGGGCGTCGGCTGGGCCAATTGGATGAATATTTCGGGGCCATGTTGGCGCCGGGGGATTGCTTCTTCTTTTCCGGCATGAGCCTTGAAGTGGAGCGCACCGACGCCACAGGCCTGACCGTGCGCGCGACCAGCAAAAAGGCACAGATCCCCAGCTATATGGGCGCACGCATGCCGCTCACCACCCATTTGGCAGAGCGTGTCCGCCAGTTTCTGTTCGACCGCAAAAGTTGGGCGAGGTTCCCGGCGGATGTGAGGGAGTGGCTCGAGATGCAGGCCCGCGTCTCCACCGTGCCCGCGCCGGGCGAGTTATTGGTCGAAAGCTTCCCGCATGAAGAGATGCACTATCTCGTCCTTTATAGTTTTGACGGCTGGAACGCCCACCAATCGCTCGCAATGCTGCTGACGCGGCGCATGGAGGCGCAGGGGATGCACCCCATCGGCTTTGTCGCCAATGACTATTGCTTTGCAATCTGGAGCCTTGAGCCAGTCGAGGATCCCGCTGCCTTGCTGTCCCCGGATATTCTGACGGACGAGTTTATCGACTGGGTGGAAAACTCCGCGCTGCTCAAACGCGCCTTTCGCGAAGTTGCGGTGATTGGTGGTCTGGTGGAACGCCAAATCCCCGGAAAGCGCAAAACGGGGCGGCAAGTGACCTTTTCCACCGACCTGATTTACGATGTGCTGCGCCGTTATGAGCCGGATCATTTGTTGATGGAGGCCGCCTGGGCAGATGCCCGAACGCGGATGACGGATGTGGGCCGACTTGGGGCTTTGCTGGACCGTGCGGCAGGCACCATGGTGCACAAAAAGCTCCCGCGGATCAGCCCTTTGGCGGTGCCGGTCATTGCCATTGTCGGCCGGGAGACGGTGGCGCAGGGCGCGTCCGACGACCGGATCTTATTCGAGGCAGAGGCTCTGGCCGCCACTGCCATGCAGCCCGACACCTCAGACACGACTCAATTGCAGCGCCGCTAGGCTATGATATGATCCGCAAAGGCTCAATCCATCGACAGCCTGAGGAGCGTAGGATGCGTATAATAGCCTTGGTCGCCGCAATGATGCTCCCGGCCATGGCTGTCGCAGAGCCGGGCGATGTCGGGCTGCAAACATCCCCGCCTCTAACAGAAGAAGCGATTATTTCCTCTGGAGCAGATGCGGCCTTTCGGATGACCGTGCCTGTGATGGTCAACGGCCAAGGACCCTTCCATTTCGTCATCGATACAGGCGCGGACAGAACCGTGATTTCACGCGAGACTGCGGATCAATTGGCCCTTCCACAAGCAGGCACCAGCCGCCTTCACGCCATGGGCGGCGTGGGCCAGGTCCGGATGGTCAAAGTTGACCAATTGCAAATGTCCAATCGCACGACAAAGCATCTGAAACTGGCCGCCTTGCCGCGTCAATATCTTGGTGCAGATGGTCTGTTGGGCTTGGATAGCCTGAAAGGCCAACGCATCGTGATGGATTTTAAGGCCGGGACGATGACGCTTCAGCCCACAGGATCGCCCGACGCCTCCCTGCCCGATGAAGGCGATTTGATTGTCGTCACCGCGCGAACGCGGCTTGGCCAGTTGGTGCTCGCCGATGCCGATGTGAATGGGGAAAAGGTCTGGGTGATTGTCGATACAGGTGCCCAGAACAGCGTGGGGAATAATCGGCTACGGCGGCTCTTGCTGTCGCGCAATCCTCAAGCGACTGTTAAACCAATTGAAATGATTGATGTTTTGGGGAGGCGGTTTCCCGGCGATTATACAATTGTAAATCGGGTGCGGATTGGCGGGGTGCTTATGGGCAATGCGGCCATCGCCTTTGCTGATGCCCACCCTTTCAAGCTGTTTGGCCTCGACAAAAAGCCCAGCATGCTCCTTGGCATGGAGGGGCTGCGCAGTTTTGAACGGGTCTCAGTCGACTTTTCGACGAAGAAGGTCACGTTTCTGCTGCCCAAAGCGGCTGCCAAGCCCTAATCTTGATTAGGCGTGGTGGCTCCCGCCGCCTACGCGCACGCTCTGTTCCTCGCCATTTTCAATGACGACCATCGTGCCTTGGGGCAGGCTGGGGGCAATTGGCTCGCCCCAGCGCGGCTCGACGGGGAGGCTGCAAAGCAGGCCGCGCAGCACGCGGCTCGACATGCCGTGCATGATCACCAGCCGATCCCCCTCAAAATCCGACGTATCCTCGATCCAGCGGGTCAGGCGGGCGGCAATTTCATCATACCATTCGCCATTTGGCGCGCGCACACTGAACAGGCTGCTCGCCTCATCGAGAATGGGGCCGCTTTCGGCAATAACATCGGCATAGGTCCGCCCGGCCCAGTCGCCGACATTGATTTCATACAGGCGGGGGTCGTGCAGTGCCGTGTGCCAGTCATGGCCGATATGCTCGGCAATAATCGCCAAAGTCTGGAGTGCGCGGCCTGAGGGAGATGACCACATTTTAAGCGGATGCCCCGGTCCGATCCAGTTGGCGAGATCAGACCCCATGGCATCGGCCTGAGCAAAACCCGTGCGTGTCAGGGGCGTGTCCCGCTTGTCGCCCTGCATCCGCTTGGCAAAGTTGAACACGGTCTCGCCATGGCGAGCGATGAAGATGCGGCCCTTGATTGTCATGCCGCTGCTTTTCCCATAAAATTCTCAAAGCGCAAGCCAAAGGCGGGGGTTGCCGCGCCCGCGGATTTTGTCCATGACTGTGCAAC
>JBJTAW010000103.1:0-3019 GCA_046091025.1 Chakrabartia sp.
TCTTCTTTAAGGCGAGCATCACCGCCATCTTCTTGATCCATGAACAATGCGGTCTCGTGCCAAGCCGGAGAGGCAAGCTCGCGCAAAACTGATTCCTCTGGGGTATTCATTGGCCTGTCGCCAATTTCTAAACCACCCGCCGAAATCGGGCCAATATGGGCGCGCCGCAAGGTCCGCACCGCCACCACAGAAAAAACAAGCCAAGGATAAATCCCCCAGCCAGCCAAAGTCTCTGCACCAAGAGGAGGATTGTCGATACCGTAAGCATCAGGGCGGCCGTTGCTAAGGTCAGCCCCCAGTTTGATGTTGGGTATGGACCCGAAAACAACGTCTATCACCACCGGCTTGTTGGCGCAAACATCTGCGCCCCGACCCATAGCTTCACATCTGGGAAAAAGACCCAATTGATCGGCGTGATCGCCATTTACGTACAATAAAAATGCGCCAACCCAATGCTGCCACACCATAACCTAAGATAGCCGTGGCCATTGCAATGATGAACAGCCCCCAAAGCATGGCTGGGGCTGCGCTGGAAAGCAGCCAAGACGTCCATTCCCCCACGCTGGCGTTTCGCCCAATCAGAGCTTCAAACTGCGTCACATCGGCCCCCAACCGCAAAGTGGCATTGCCGACATAAAGGGAGGCCGCAAGAATGAACGGCGTTGTTGCCGGGTTGCTCAAAAATGTCATGGCCGCAGCCACGGGAACATTGGCGCGAAAAGGCAGTGCCAGCAAAGCAGCGCCCGCAATTTGGATGCCGGGGATCAGTAAGAACAGGCCTACCAGAAGTCCTAGTGCGACGCCGCGTGGCACCGACCGCCGGGTAAAGCGCCACAGAGATGGGTGGAACACCCGCTGTGCAAATGGCCTGAGCAAGCGGCTTTTCTCAAAACTCTCACGCCGGGGAGAATTGTTGCGGATCCAGTCCAACAGCGATGTCATCCGCGATCCCGCAGCACCCGTGCCGCCTCCCGCTTCCAATCACGCTCTTTTATGGTCTCGCGCTTATCATGCGCCTTTTTGCCCTTGGCCAACGCCAGCTCAACCTTGGCCCGCCCGCGCCCATTAAAATAAATGGTGAGCGGAACCAGCGTCATCCCATCCCGTGCGACGGCACCGTGCAGCTTGTTGATCTCACGCTCATGCAGCAGCAGCTTACGGGGGCGTTTGGGCTCATGATTGAAACGATTGCCGTGGCTGAATTCTGGGATATCCGCGTTGATCAGCCAGACTTGGCCATCCTGCACTTCGGCATAGCTTTCGACAATTGACCCCTGCCCGAACCGAAGGGATTTTACCTCAGTTCCGGTCAAGGCGATCCCCGCCTCAAATGTTTGGTCGATGAAAAAATCATATCGGGCACGCCGATTCTCTGCGACCGTCTTCACTTTTTCAAATGTTGCAGGCCGCGGACGCGCCATCAGATGAGGCCAGCATGGCGCAGGCCGGCATCGACAGCGCGACAAGACGCAGCAGATGCAGGCGTTAATGGCAAACGCAACTCTTCAGGAAAACCGTCGAGAACCTGCGTCATGGCATATTTGACAGGTCCGGGAGAGGCATCGGTAAACAACGCCCCGTGCAGGGGATTCAAACGGTCGTTAATCTCACGTGCCCGGGCATAATCTCCGTCGAGACAAGCCTGCTGCAAGTCCGCACACAGGCGCGGTGCAACATTTGCGGTTACAGAAATGCAGCCGACACCACCTGCTGCATTGAATGCCAGCGCCATGTCATCATTGCCCGATAACTGGCAGAAATCAGGACCACAGCTCAATCGATGCGACCCGACCCGCGCAAGGTTACCGCTGGCATCCTTTATGCCGACAATTGATGGGATTTCAGCCAAACGGGCGACCGTTTCCGGCAATAAATCGGTAACCGTGCGACCCGGCACATTATACAGGATGATAGGTAGAGCGCTGCTGTCCGCAAGGCGGGCATAGTGCGCGTAAATCCCGTCCTGACTGGGGCGATTATAATAGGGTGCGACAACCAAAGCCGCCGCAGCCCCCGCCTGTTGCGCAAAGCTCATGTGGCGCATTGCCGTCGCCGTATCATTGGACCCGCAACCCGCGATAACGGGAACCTTAGCTTGCGCTTGGTCTAAGCATAGCTCGATGACACGATAATGCTCATCATAGGATAAAGTCGCGCTCTCCCCGGTGGTTCCACAGGGCACTAGGGCGCTTGACCCTTGGTCAATTTGCCAAGTTACAAGCCGACGGTAAGCTTCTTCATCGACTGCTCCGTCGCGAAAAGGCGTCACTAACGCCGGAATTGAGCCAGAAAACATCTGCGCGGCCCTTCACCTGATAGATGGTTTGCGTCATAACCGAAACTGGCTCGATCAAGACGATCAAGTCCAAATAAGGATGCAACCCCCAATATGTCCAGCGCCTTGTCTTTGAGATCTTCAAAAGCGTGGCTCCTTGGCTGCTTGATAGTCACGATGGTCATGCATCACCCCGGACAAGCCCAAACTCTTTCCACAGCCTCAAGCGATCGCCAGACGGATGTGATTGCTAATCCGATGGACGCAATTTTAGCGCAATGGAACAGCTTGCGACGGAATGACTCCCTCCCCTTTGGCGCCTATGCCGATTTTCTGCTCGTTCATAAGGGCTGGCCGGGCGAAGCCCAACTGCGCCGCACGGCGGAACGCGCGCTGCGCGCGGATCAGGATGATCCTGCAACACTCATGCGCTTCTTCAGCAATCGAAAACCCGAGAGCGCGACTGGTTGGCTGCGCTATGCAGAGGCATTGGCCGCCCTTACACGGCCTGATGAGGCAACACAGGCCGCTAGGAAAGCATGGACGGCGGCCCCTTTGACAGAAGCAGATGAAGCGCGCCTCCTCCAAAAATTTGGCACCATCCTCCGGATTGAGGACCATGATGAGCGCATGGATCGATTTTTGTGGCTGCGCGCGACGCAGGCCGCCGCGCGACACATCGACAGAACAAGCATCACCCGACGGCCCAATTTTGATGTCCGGCTTGCGCTGCTGACAAAATCC
>JBJTAW010000104.1:0-3962 GCA_046091025.1 Chakrabartia sp.
ATGAGCGACTGGGTGGTGGCAAGGTTGCCCGCAGTCATAATCGCTATGACCCGCTCTCCGGGCACTTCCCAGTGGAACATCTTCCGAAAGGTCGAGATATTATCGACGCCCGCATTGGTGCGGGTATCACTCATCAGAACCAGCCCGCGCGAAAGTGCCATCCCTACGCAATATGTCACGCTTATCAGCCCTCTCTCAGATAATTCATTGCTGAGACAATTTTTGTTCCACGGCGAGGCTTACTGCCAATAAGCTCTCTCCAGCGCCATAAGAGACGCCATTTACGGGAGCTGCATCGCGATAATCTCGTCCTGTTGCAATCCGCACATAGCGCTCATCAGGGCAAATGCCATTGGATATATCAAAACCCACCCAGCCCAAACCATCAACATGCGCTTCCGCCCAGCCATGCCCCGCTTCCTGGTCAATGCGATCATTCATCATGAGATACCCGCTGACATAGCGTGCCGGAATGCCAAGCACGCGCGCGCACCCGATAAACACATGTGCATGATCCTGGCACACACCATGGCCTGCAGCGAGAGCGTGCTCCGCAAGAGTCGAGGCCGTTGTATGTCCAATTTCGTAACGAACTGCGGCCAATATCTTGGCAGACAAGCGGTGCAGCAGATCCAGACTGCCCGAGCTTTCCGATTTCAAGCTCGCCGCAAGCGCCCGCATCTTTGGGCCCGGTGCGGTAAGCGGCGTTTGATTGCAATAAAGCCACAGCGGCATGAACCCGCTATGCGGCCCGACAATGCCGCCGCAATCTCGAGTGTCGACAATCCCTTCGCAGGTAATCGCAATCTCCGTAGTGCCAGGAAGTGCCGAAGCAAGCGTCGTGCGATTGCGGTTCTGGTCCTCATAGTCCGTTTCAATTTGCGCGCCTGTCAGGCTGAGGTGCCAGTCAATGACGGATTGGCCAGCGTCGGATTGCGGGGTGAGACGCAACTGCTGCATGCCGTGGACCAGCGGGCGATCAAACCGATAGTGCGTCGTGTGCCGTATTGCGATCTGCATGGCCCGTTCCTCAATCAACAAACCGATAGGCAGACGCGATTTCGTCGGCCAGATGTTGGTTGGTGGCAATGAAGTCGACAATGAATTGATGGAGGCCCTGCTCGAAAATCTGTTCGATACCGGTTTGATTCAGGCACTTGCTGGCATCATCCCACACGCCATGCGCTGGCGTGCTGGCGCCATAGCTGCGCGCCAGATCACTCATATTGCGGCCAATTTTCTCGTAGCAGAATGCCAAGCTACGTGGAAAACGGGCATCGAGCAGGACGAATTTTGCAATGCCCCGCGGGTCCAGCGCTCCGGCATTTAGCCAGCGATAGGCGCGCTCACCGGCAACCGACCGCAAAATTGTTTCCCATTGCGCGTTATCCAGGCTTGAACCGACCCATGCCAGAGAAGGCAGCAAAACATAATATTTGACATCCAAGATGCGCGCAGTGTTGTCGGCGCGTTCGATATAGGTGCCCAGCCGCGCGAAGTTAAAGATGTCATTATGCAGCATAGTACCGTCCATCGCGCCCCGCACCAACGTCGTTTGACGACGGATGGCCGTCAAGACATCCCCGAGATTGCTCTCCCGAACGGGCTTCGAGAGCACATCGCGCAACGTCATCCAACCTTCGTTCGTGGCTTCCCAGACTTCGCGGGTGAGTGCTGTCCGCACCGCTCGAGCATTGGTGCGCGCATGCTCCATCATTTGGAGAACACTTGCCTCATTATGCGGGGATCGCAGAATATGATCTGTCACCGACGGGCCTGAAAAATCTCCGCCAAGGGCAGCATAGCCAACATCTTGACAAATTGTGACGAGCACCGATAGCCATTCATCGCGTGCAGCATTGGCTCCACGCGTGAGCGCCATGCGAAAGCCTGCATCAAGCAAACGCGCCGTGTTTTCAGCACGCTCAAGATAGCGGGCCATCCAGAAAATGCCATTGGCGGAGCGCCCTAACACCTGATCAGTCCTCCAGAACCCAGCTATCTTTCGTCCCGCCCCCTTGCGAGGAATTGACGACAAGCGAGCCTTTGCGAAGGGCGACGCGCGTGAGGCCGCCGGGCGTGATGTCGATGCCTTCCGGTGACACCAGAACAAAGGGCCGCAGATCGACATGGCGCGGGGCAAGGCCGGACTTTGCGAAAATGGGCACAGACGACAGCGAGAGTGTCGGCTGGGCGATGTAATTTTCTGGATGGGCTCGCAGCTTTTTTTCAAAACGTGCAATTTCGGCTTTGGACGACGTGGGCCCGATCAGCATGCCATATCCCCCTGATCCGTGGACTTCTTTCACCACAAGGTCCGCCAGATTAGCCAACACATATTTGAACGCGTCCGGTTCGGAGCAGCGCCACGTCGGGACATTTTGCAGAATGGGTTTTTCGCCGGTGTAGAATTCAATAATCTCGGGCATGAAGCTATAAATGGCCTTGTCATCAGCGATGCCGGTTCCCGGTGCATTGGCGATCGTCACACCGCCAGCGCGATAAACATCCATGACCCCCGCGACGCCGAGCATGCTGGTCGGGTTGAAGTTGAGCGGGTCGAGATACTCGTCATCTACCCGTCGGTAGATCACATCGATCGGCTGATATCCCCGTGTGGTCCGCATCGCGATGCGCCCATCGATAACGCGGAGGTCCGATCCCTCGACCAGTTCCGCGCCCATCTGGTCGGCCAGAAACGCATGTTCATAATAAGCCGAATTGTAGATGCCCGGCGTGAGAACGGCGACAACCGGGCGGTCCCCTTTTTTGCGATGCCCCCCTGCCGGTGCACATGCCGCAAGGCTGCGTGCCAGGCGACGAGGATAGTCTGATACCGGCCGTACGGCGATCCGTGTGAAGAGTTCGGGAAAAATCGCCATCATCGTTTCCCTGTTTTCCAACATGTAAGAAACACCCGATGGTGTGCGCGCATTATCTTCCAGCACCATGAAATCATCGGGGCCGGTCCGCACGAGATCAATACCGACAACATGGGTGTAGACTCCCCCCGGAGGCGTAAACCCAATCATCTCAGGCAGAAATGCGGCATTGGCCTGCAACAGCCGTTCGGGCAATCGGCCCGAGCGGACGATTTCTTGCCGATGATAAATGTCATGCAAAAAAGCGTTGATGGCGCGAACGCGCTGTTCGATCCCCCGCGATAATTTGCGCCACTCAGCGGCGCTGATGATCCTTGGGACCATATCGAAAGGGATGAGCCGTTCTTCGCCAGCGTTGTCCCCATAAACGTTGAAGGTAATTCCTGTCCGCCGGAAAACTTGTTCCGCTCGAACATTTTGTTGCCGCAGCCAGCTTAGTGATTGTTCGTCGTACCATTGACGGTATCCGGCATATGCAGGCCGTACCGATCCGTCAGCACTAATCATCTCATCAAATGGCGGGCTGTCTTTCGGCTGCATCGCGACTCCCTAGCACGAGGGATAATGCTGCACTTGCGAAATAAAACAAGTTAAAATGTTGCAGGCGCGAATTGAAGGGTCGGGCGAAAAGGCGCAATCTGCTTCATACCCAACAACTTCGGACGCTGCTTTCAGCCCAAGCGTCTCAAGGAAGCTTATCGATTTCTGTATCTGAATCGCGCTCCACTTTTATCAAGAAAGCCGAGTTGAACATCGCCTAATTTGCCTACCTGACGGGTTACCCGACAATAGAGAGATTATGAAAGGGGAACGAACAATGTCGCGCTTGAAGAACGTTCTGAGCTGTTGAAGGTGGCGCGGCTGGCGTCAGCTAGGACGAACGTTCTTGTCGGGTCACCCGACAATTACGTTCGTCATCTGCTTGACAAATCTTGAAGTCGGGCCAACCCGACCAAGTTATTGATTTTAAACCATTTTTTTATTTTGACTATACAACAAAATATACAACTTCTGCTGAAAAATGACAGAATTCTGAGGTTTCTATTACATTCGTAATGCGAGGGTCAGGTGTTCGAGTCA
>JBJTAW010000105.1:0-9048 GCA_046091025.1 Chakrabartia sp.
AATCGAGAACCTGTTCGGCAGGATCAAGGACTGGAGACGCGTCGCAACCCGCTACGACCGCTGCGCCCACACCTTCATGTCCGCCATCTCAATCGCAGCCACAGTCTGCCACTGGCTGTGATCAATGAGCCCTGAGCCTAGATAGCCACTGCAACGAATTCTGCCATGAGCCAGCATAAATTTAGGCTTGCGAAAGCCCATGGCCATGTCATGGGCACCCGAAATCTGGAGTGTATTGAGTGTTCTTGAGCTTTTTTCTTGCTGCCACGCTTGCCAAGGCCGCGCCGGCATCCCCGCCGGTCGTCACGCCAATGCCTGCGCCCGTCGCCCTTGTGTCCCATTGTCAGGCGGGGGAGGTCGCCCTCTTCACCAGCAAAATGGGCATGTCGACGTGGAATGATATGCGCACGCGCAAGCGGCTTAAGGGGGATAAGACCCTGTCCTTATGCCTTGATCGCTTTCCAGCGCCGCGTCGGTTGAGTGTTCGTTTTGGCAAATTAGGAGCGCCCGATTTCGATGTTATTTCGGGCGCAACGCAGCTCCGCATCTCGACGCAGGAACGGGACGGTGGCGAGCTTTGGACGATCCTCTCCTTTGAGGATCGTGGTCTGTCATGGTCAGTTGTGCAGCCCGAAGGGGGCGATGCGCGGGATGTGTTCCTCTTAATGGGGCGCGGCACCTCTTTCATTGCGCGAACCGAGGCGATTGATGAGGGCGAACATTGGCTGCGCGCCAAGAAGAAGTTCGGAAAGAAAAAAGTGCGAGAAGTGCCGCTTGGTCTGGGTGATATTCCCCCGACCTTAGCGCAGCGGAGCAAGACGGTTATGGATGCTCAAAACGTCGATGCCACGCGGGTCGTTGCGAACCTTAATCTTCCCAAACAATCTTGATCTTCAGTCTGTTTGCAACCTGCGGCGGGCGATCAAATAGGCATCCGCCGCGATCCTCAGCGGCGCAACGTCCATATCGCTTTGTCCGCGCGCAATCAGGTGCGCGAAGCGCGTATAGAGCGCCGCATATTCCCCTTGCGTCGGCTTCTGTGCCGAAGCCTTGCCATTGATGATAAGCGGGCGTCCGCCGTCTTTGATCAGCAATTTTGTTCCGGCAGATGTTGTCGCCTTGATAACGCGATGTTCCTCCTGACCGGAGCGCCAGTCAAATTCAGCGAATATCGGACCGGAAACGCCTGCAGCATTCAACTCTAATGTCGCCTCAATGGGCTGTTGTCCGTCGCTATGCATGGTGCAGGCGGAGGATCGCACAAGGATGGGGGAGGGGATGAGGTGAGTGATGATGGAGAAGGCATTCAGGCCCGCGTCAAACACACTAAAGCCTTTGGGTTGCCAGATCCAGTCTTGGCCGGGGTGCCATTTTGGGGATCTTCCCGCCAGTCGACGGTCAGCGATGAGAGCCCTTCTTTGCCACTTGGCATGCACGGCATCAGCCCGCGGTCTGAGATGAACGCGACGGCCGTAATGGGCATGATCGGCACGCCCGTGATGCTGGATGACGTGGTGCATCGGGTAAAGGCCGCCCAAAGTGCTGGTGTGGAGGTCGGGCTTGATTTCCATGGCCGCCTGCATCGGGGCATGGCGAAGCAATTGGCACGACTTGTCGATCCGCTGGGCCTATTGTTTATGGAAGAGCCGGTATTGTGTGAGAATGCCGAAAGTCTGCACCTGCTTGCAGCGCAGGGCAGCACGCCAATTGCGCTCGGGGAAAGGCTCTATTCGCGCTGGGACTTTAAGCCATTTCTGGAAAAAGGCTGTGTCGATATCATTCAGCCGGACTTAAGCCATGCCGGCGGCTTAAGCGAATGTCGGCGGATTGCCGCCATGGCCGAAGCCTATGATGTCGCGGTCGCCCCGCATTGTCCGATTGGGCCCATTGCGCTTGCAGCCTGCCTCCAGTTGGCGGCCACGGCCCCCAATGTTGTTCTGCAAGAAACATCCATGGGCATTCATTACAATGTTGGGCACGATCTTTTGAGCTTTGTGCTCAACCCAGAGGCGTTAACGCCGGTCGATGGGTTTCTCTCTATTCCCGCAGGCAAAGGCCTTGGCGTCCTGATTGACGAAGCGGCCGTGCGCGAGGCGGATGGGCACCGCCATCGCTGGCGCAACCCGATTTGGCGACTGTCCGATGGCGCGCTCGCCGATTGGTGATCAGGCGGCCAAGCTGTCTGGATTTTGAGGGTAATAGGGGCGTTCGCCGGTCAGTTCTTCATCCTGCTTTGGGCGCAGATAGCAAATCGACAAGTGTCGGCCGAAGATATCATCGCCACGCAGCCGTATTTCAGGCTGAAGCCCGTCCGGCAGGGCGTGCCTTAGGGTGGTGAGCGCATCAATAACATCGTCCAACGATGTGTGATCGGCAATCTCAACAAATTCTCTGACAAAGTTGCTCACGAACCGCGCCTCCCAAGTTGGAATTCACCGGCTTGTATGATTGGGATATAGTCTGCCTCAAGGCCGTAATAACACGGATTGTGGCATCGCCCAGATTCTCAGTGCATCGCCTGAGGCATTCAACGAGGGGGAATGTGCATCATCATTGCTGTTTGGGCAAAGTTCCGGCACATTATGGTGACTTGCAACGAAGAGCACCGCACATGGACCTGATTATCGATATTCTGCGCATCCTCATCGATGTCGTTTGGTGGATCATCATTGTGCAGGCGATCCTGTCTTGGTTGATCGCCTTTAATGTCATTAACACGCAAAACCCCGTTGTGCGGCAAATCTGGATGGCACTGGATCGAATGACACAGCCAATTTATGCGCCGATCCGACGCATCCTCCCGGACTTTGGCGGCCTAGATCTGTCGCCGCTGGTCGTGCTGGTTGGGTTGGCGATTATCAATCGCGTGCTGACTGAGATCCAATTTTCTTATTACGTCATGTGACGGCACGATTTTGGCGGCTCGTTCCAGACGGCCTAGAAATTGCCGTGCGCGTGACGCCCAAAGGGGGGCGTGTCGCGGTAGAGTGTGTTGTTCTGGATTCCGCTGGAATGCCTTGGTTGGCTGTGCGCGTATCGACGCCGCCAGATAAAGGCAAAGCCAATCAGGCGGTCATCTAGACCTCGGCGGGTCAATTTAACGCACGATCAAGTCAGCTAGCACTGGTCAATGGGGCCACTGCGCGGCTAAAGCGCCTGCGTATTTCAGGGAATCCCGATGTCCTTGCCGCTCTTGCCATGAAGATTGAGGATAAAAATGACTGCTGAGTTGATCGACGGAAAAGCCTTTGCCCAGCAATTGCGTGCGCGCGTTGCCGATACGGCGTCGCGATTTCATAAAGATGCGGGCCGCATACCGGGCCTTGCCGTCGTGCTGGTTGGGGAAGACCCGGCCTCCTCAGTCTATGTAAAATCCAAGGGCAAGGCCTGTCTCGAAGCCGGTATGAAGAGCATTGAGCATCGTTTGCCAGACACCACAAATCAGGCCGACCTGATTGCGCTCGTTGAGCAGCTCAATGCCGATGATCATGTTGATGGCATTCTCGTTCAGCTTCCCCTGCCGGGCCAGATTGACGAAAAGGCCGTGATTGCGGCTATTGATCCTGCCAAGGATGTGGATGGCTTTCACGTTGTTAATGCAGGCCGCCTTGCCGTGGGTGAGGATGCCCTTGTGCCGTGCACGCCGCTGGGCTGCCTTATGCTACTAAAGGACCGGATGGGCGATTTGACCGGTTTGGATGCAGTGGTGATTGGCCGCTCGAACATTGTGGGTAAGCCAATGGCCCAGCTGCTTTTGGCAGAAAGCTGCACCGTCACCATCGAGCACAGCCGCACCAAGGATTTGGCCGATGTTGTGCGCCGCGCCGATATTGTCGTGGCGGCGGTCGGTCGTCCCGAAATGGTCAAGGGGGATTGGATTAAGCCCGGCGCCGTTGTGATCGACGTGGGCATTAATCGTGTTGACGCAGGTGAGGGCAAGACCAAGCTGGTCGGCGATGTCGCATTTGATGAGGCGGCCGCAATCGCCTCGGCTGTGACGCCCGTTCCCGGTGGCGTTGGTCCTATGACCATTGCTGTTCTGCTGCGCAATACGGTGGTGGCCGCACGGGCGCGGCTGGGCCTTCCCAAAGAACCATCCCTTTAAGGGATAAGGGGGCCAGTCATGCACGCGCTTCCGCATGAAATGCTCATCATTGGTGGGGCGGCCGTCGGCGCGCTGATTATCGGCAATTCTGCGGCCGACCTTAAGGCGCTGGGGGCTGACTTTGGAAAGGTCTTCAAAGGCCCGAAAGCTCAACAATATTCGCAGACTATCCCAAGCTTCTGAACGACCATGTGCTGATCGCCATGATTTGCGATACGCTGCGGCTGGTTGTCGTCTCCTCCGGGGCGCTGGACCCCCATGCGGTCGAGGATGTGATGGATAATGCCATCAAGACGCACCATCATCATGAAATCCGCCCGGCTGAGAATATGCAGACGCTCTCTGATGCGCTTCCTGCTCTCGGGATTGTGGCGGCTGTGCTGGGCGTTGTTAAAACAATGGGGTCGATTGACAAGCCGCTCGCCATTCTTGGCGGCATGATTGGATCTGCGCTGGTCGGCACGTTTCTGGGTGTCTTGCCGGCCTATGGGATTGTCGGCCCTTTTTCGAGCCGGTGTCGCGCGGCGATTGAGGAAGATGCCGCCATTTATCATGTGGTCAAACAGATCATCATTGCCTCGCTACATGGCCATCCGCAGCCGTTGGTGATCGAGGCCGCGCGCAGTGGCATTGCGCACCATAATCAGCCGAGCTTTGCCGTTGTGTTTGATGGCATGCGGGGGCTTTAAGCGATGAGCGTTCAAAATCAGGTTCGCCCGATCATTGTCAAAAAGATTATCGAAGGCGGCCATGGCGGCCATCATGGCGGCGCCTGGAAAGTTGCCTATGCAGACTTTGTGACAGCCATGATGGCGTTCTTTTTGCTGATGTGGCTCTTAGGCGCGACGACCGAGAAACAGCGCAAATCCATTGCGGATTATTTCTCCCCCAACACGATTAAGACTAAGACTGAAGCCGCAGGGGGCCGTGGGTTTTTCGGGGGGTCTTCAATTGTTTCTGTCGACAAATATCCCAATGCTGCGGGGCAAACGGGCACGCGCTCTCTGACCATTCCAAAGGATGCCGTTGGCGGCCCTAAAGAAGCTTCCGGCCGCGAAAATGATCGACGTCGTTTCGCGCAAGCCAAACAGATGATCTTGAATCAGCTGAAGAATAACCCCAATTTGCGACGTCTGGCGAACAAGCTTCGTTTCACGGAAACCGATGAAGGCCTGCGGATCGACTTGGTCGATGAATCAGACTTCTCGATGTTTGCGATGGGGACAACGCAGATGACGCCTGATGCGATGATGCTGCTGCGCGAAGTGGGGTCGGTCATCCGGCAAATGCCCAATGGCATCAAAATCCGAGGACACACCGATTCCGTGCCTTGGTCGGAGCGCAATGGAATGAACAATTGGCGCCTCTCCGCCGAGCGGGCAGAGGTGGCACGCTTATTCTTAAGCGGCGTCCGAATTAATCCCGCCCGGTTTATGCGGATTGAGGGCGTGGCGGATCGGGAGCCCTATAACGCCCAGGACAAGTTTGATCCGCGCAATCGGCGCATGTGGATCATCCTTGCCTGGAGCTAGCGGTCCCGGTCAGCTGTTCAGGGCGTTGGCGGCACTTAGAACGGCCCGGACGCTGGCAGTTGCGACATCTTCATCAATGCCCACACCCCACACCGTCTTGCCCGTATCGGTCACGCATTCAACATAGGCGGCGGCGCGCACAGTGCTGCCTTGGCCCATGGCGTGTTCGCTATAGTCGGCAATGTCGAGCTTCAGGCCAAAGCTGTCCTGCAAGGTTGAGACAACGGAGGAGAGGAGGCCATTGCCCCGCCCGCTCACTGACTGTTCCTGCCCGTCGACAGTGATTTTGCCAGCGAAAATGCGTTCCCCATTGGGCGCGCGCGTTTCTTCATAATCGAGCAGTTGGAAATGCTGTGGTGTGTTGAGGCAATAGACGCGCTGGAACACATCCCAAATATCCTCTGCCTGCAATTCCCGGCCGGTTTCATCCGCCATTTGCTGGACATGGCGGCTGAAATGCGCCTGCATTTTCTTGGGCATTTTCAGGCCCTGATCCTGCTCCAACACCCAAGCAAATCCGCCTTTTCCGCTTTGGGAATTGACGCGGATCACCGCTTCGTAGCTGCGGCCGAGGTCGGCTGGATCAATCGGCAGATAGGGGACTTCCCAAAAATCATCATTGCGCGCCTCCTGGGCGGCAAATCCCTTTTTAATGGCGTCTTGATGGCTTCCCGAAAAGGCCGTGAACACCAATTCCCCCGCATAGGGATGGCGCGGATGCACGGGGAGCTGATTGCAATACTCCACCGTGTTGATAACATCATCAATGTCGGAGAAATCCAGCCCGGGGTTGAGGCCTTGGGTGTACATGTTGAGCGCTACCGTCACGAGGTCGCAATTGCCCGTGCGCTCCCCATTGCCGAACAAGCACCCTTCGACGCGGTCAGCCCCTGCCATCAGGCCCAATTCGGTCGCCGCGACGCCTGTGCCGCGATCATTATGCGCGTGCAGGCTGACGACAACGGCGTCACGATTGGGCACGTTGCGGCAGAAATATTCAATCTGGTCAGCATAAATATTGGGCGTGGCCGCCTCAACCGTTGCGGGCAGATTGAAGATGATCGGCTTTTCTGGCGTGGGCTTCAGAACGTCCATCACCGCCGCGCAGCATTCAAGGCTAAAGTCGATTTCGGCGGTCGAGAAGGTTTCCGGCGAATATTCAAAGCGCCAGTCGGTATCCGGCTGCTTGGCCGCTTCATCGCGCAGGAACTTGGCGCCTGCAATCGCAATGTCCTTCACCTGAGCCTGATCCATTTGGAACACGATGCGCCGCCAGGCAGGGGAGACTGCGTTGTAGAGATGGATGATCGCCGTGCGCGCGCCGCGCAGGCTTTCAAAGCTGGTGCGGATCAGGTCTTCGCGCGATTGGGTCAGCACCTGAATGGTAACATCATCGGGAATGCGCCCTGAGGTGACGAGGCCTGAGATGAAATCAAATTCCGTCGCCCCAGCGCTTGGAAAGCCCACCTCAATTTCCTTAAGACCAACCTTGAGCAGCAGGTCAAAGAAGCGAGTCTTCTTCTCCGCATCCATGGGGTCGATCAGGGCCTGATTGCCATCGCGCATGTCGGTGGAGAGCCAACGGGGTGCTTTGGTGATCGTCTGGCTCGGCCATTGACGATCAGGCAGATTGATCTGCGGGAAGGGGCGGTATTTTGTAGCAGGATTAGGCAGCATGGTCTTTTCGCTTTAACGCTGATGGGGTTCTGGTCGATTTTCCCTTAGGCAGCGTTGCGTGCGGCAAGGCACGCGGGGCCGGACGCGCCTAAGGGCGCGTAAGTCGAAGAAGGAGGGCCGTCTGCGTGTGCATATGTTGATTTCCTATGCGACGCAGGTTGGCGAATGTCCAGATCAGAAATGCACAGAAATATTGTGCCGGGCCGCGTCTTGGTGTCTGATGGCCAGATATTGCCATGGAGACGCTGACATGTCGGATGCCGTTACGCCCTTTATCCTCAATACGCCGGAAAGCGCGCTGGAGGATTTGCACCGCCGGATCGACCATGCGCGCTGGCCAGAGGCGGAATTGGTCGATGATTGGAGCCAAGGGGCCCCGCTGCACAAGGTGCGCACACTGGTCGATCATTGGCGGCATCATTATGACTGGCGGCGGTGTGAGGCGCGGCTGAATGCGCTTGGCCAGTTCCGCACGGAAATTGATGGGCTGGGCATTCATTTCCTTCATATCCGGTCCCCACATCCAGAGGCACTTCCCCTCATCATTACGCATGGCTGGCCCGGATCGGTGCTGGAGTTTATGAAAATCATCGGCCCGCTGACCGATCCGGTGGCACATGGCGGCCGGGCAGAAGATGCCTTTCACTTGGTGCTGCCCTCGCTCCCCGGCTTTGGCTTTTCCGATAAGCCAAAGGAAACCGGCTGGGGTATTGAGCGCATTGCACGGGCTTGGGCGGTGTTGATGGCGCGGCTTGGCTATACACGCTGGGCCGCACAGGGTGGCGATTGGGGCTCCGCCGTGACCAGCGCCATTGGGGAGCAAGCGCCAGAGGGATGCATCGGCATTCATGTCAACATGCCTATGGCGCGGCCCACGCCGGAAGAGATGCACTCCCCCAGCCCGCGAGAGATGCAGGCGTTTATGGCGCTAAAGCATTATCAGGACTGGGATTCCGGCTATTCCAAGCAACAAAGCACAAGGCCGCAGACCTTGGGCTATGCGCTGGCGGATTCGGCGGTCGGGCAGGCGGCTTGGGTTTATGAAAAAATGTGGTCTTGGACCGACAATCAAGGCGCGCCAGAAGATGCCCTGACGCTGGATGAGATGATCGACAATATCATGCTCTATTGGCTGCCGGGCAATGCCACTTCCTCTGCGCGGCTTTATTGGGAGAGCTTTGGCAGCTTTGCGCCAAAGGAAATTCATGTCCCGACAGGGGTGAGCATTTTCCCAAAGGAGATCATGCGCCCCACCCGCAAATGGGCCGAGGCGGTGATGCACAACATCGTGCATTGGAATGATCTGGATAAGGGCGGCCACTTCGCCGCTTGGGAGCAGCCGGATCTCTATGTGCAAGAGATCCGGGCCTGCTTTGCCAAGATGCGGTAATTACTCAGCAGCTTCCAGCAAGGCATCAGTCTCTGTTTTGGTGGGGGCCCTATGCGCTTTTTCAAAGCACATGGCTTCGTCCTCAAGCGAGCCAAAGCGCAGGTTGCGAATGTCTTTCACATAGTCCTGATTCAGTTTCCAAGGCGCGCTTTTCGCCTGTTTGGGGAGGATGCCTATAGCGCGCTCAAAATAGCCGGATGAAAAATCGACAAAGGGTTCAAGCTCAACCGTTTGACCCTTGAGCCTTGGCACAGCAATCTTGGTGCCTGTCGCGTCCAGATGCTTCATCAAGCGGCAGGCATATTCAGATGTCAGATCGGCCTTCAGCGTCCAAGAGGCATTGG
>JBJTAW010000106.1:0-9339 GCA_046091025.1 Chakrabartia sp.
TGCAAGGATTGCGACATGATCACGCTGGTGATCATCGGCTTGACGCCTGCGGTTACCATGGCTTGGAGGGGTTGGGAGTCAACCGGCAGTTTGAGGCCCGCCAAGCCCGCGACATGGCCGCCATGACCGGCAACGCAAATGCCGACGCGTCCTGCGCCAATGCGTCCGCGTGTTGTCTCCACGCCGACCACGGCGTCACCATCGCGCACAAAGCCGGTGACTTCGCATTTTTGAATGATATCGACGCCCAGACTGTCCGCGCCGCGGGCATAGCCCCAAGCAACGGCATCATGCCGCGCGGTGCCGCCGCGGCGTTGGATCAGACCACCCTGAATGGGAAAGCGTGCATTGCGCGACATATCGAGCAGTGGCTCAAGCTTTGCCACCTGATCCCGGGTCAGCAGATCGGCATCAATCCCGTCGCAGCGCATGGCATCGCCGCGTTCGGCCAGCTTGACCATATCGGCGTCGCTATGGCCAAGGAACATCGCGCCACGCGGACTGAACATGACGTTGTAGTTTAACTCATCGCTGAGACCGTGCCAGAGCTTCAGGCCAAATTCGAAGAGATTATGCAAAGGCTCTAGCCGGTAATTGGACCGCACAATCGTCGTGTTGCGGCCCGTAGTCCCGCCACCAATCCAGCCTTTTTCCAGAACGGCAATATTCTTCAGGCCATGCACCTTGGCCAAATAATATGCCGTCGCGAGTCCATGGCCGCCACCGCCGATGATGATGATATCATAATGCGATTTGGGCTCTGGGTCGCGCCATGCTGGCTGCCAGTGGCGGTGCCCGGTTAGGGCGCCGCGCAACAGGCTGAAGGCTGAATATCTGCTCATGCGATGGGCATCCACCCACGTTTTTCACGCCAATCCTTTTCAAGCCCGTCAAAGCGCGACAGCTTGAGAAGGTCGATATTGGTACAGGAGCATGTGCCATCAATCACCAAATCACGGATTGCGTGGCCCGATGCCGGTGACAGGCCAAAGCCGACGCTGGACATGGAGGCAACGACGACATTGTCGGGGCTGGTCAGGCGGTCAATGATGGGACGGCCATCGGGTGAGTTTTCAATCACGCCCGCCCAGCTGCGGATGACGTTCAGATGCGCGGCCTTGGGTAGCAATTCGGCCAAACGCTTGGCTAGATTGCGGGCGAGCGGCGTTGATGGACGGGCGGCAGGGCCTGTCGCATCCACATCGAGCCATTCATGCGGCCCGCCGCCATAAGCGAGATTGCCGCGCAATGTTTGGCGCCCATAAATCTTGTGCCCGTCAACGCCGCCCAGCGGCATCATGGGGGCAGGCTCGGTAATGATCATTTCCGCGCGGGCGGCCGCCAGAGGAACGTCAACGCCCAATTGCGCCATCAGCTGTGGGATTTGCGGTCCAGCCGCGACAACAACGGCATCGCAGCCATAAGTTGCATTGGCGGTCTTCACCGCCGTCACTTTGCCACCCGCGGTTTCAAAGCCCGTGACCGGGCTGTGCTGAATGATTTTGCCGCCCAGATCTTGCAGTGCCCAAGCATAAGCCTGCACCGTGCGTTGCGGGTTGGCATGGCCGCCAAATTTATAATGCACGCCGCCAAAGCAATTGTTGCCCGCCAGCGGGACAGCCTCTTGCACCTGCTTGACGTCAAGCACCTCGACCGGGTGGTTGAGGCGGGTGTGGCGTTCGGCAATGAAGCGATATTGCTCCCACTGACGTTCCGTCATCGCAATCAGGATACGGCCCTTTTGATGTTCTGTCGGATAGCCGAGCAGTTCATCCATTTGCGGCCACAGCCTTTGTTCTTCATCGAACAAGGGGCTGGAATAATGCGACGCGCCGCCGCCATTTCGTCCGGAGGCTTCCCAGCCGACAATGAACTTGTCGAGCACAGTGACCTGCACACCCGAACGCGCCAGCCACCAGCCTGCGCTAAGACCAGTGACGCCACCGCCAACGATGACTACTTCAGAGCCGCTCATTTATACATCCCCGTGTAGAGCATCTCGCGATGCGCATCCTGATATTCTGTACCGATATCTTCGACCGGCACCCATTGGGTCGGAATGCCGAACCAGACATCCCACGCAGCATCCATCGTCGCTGGCTCATCCCATTCCGCCAAAATCTTAAGCGGCAGGGGACGCACAGGCGCGCGGTGTGACGCGAGCGGAATGGTCCCGAACGGCTTATCCGATTCAATCGCCAACATCATCGCCACCTGATCGCGGCAGCGCCGTCCCTGACATACACCCATGCCAGAGCGCGTCAGGCGCTTGATCTGATCCGGGTTAGCCGGGCCATCGTTCAGCAGCGTATCAAGCGAGCGCGCTTGAATCGCTGCAGGACGCGGCAAATAATTGGGCGGCTGAATACCGATTAGGTCCGCCAATGTTACGTCTTCGCATTGGCAGATGATCGTATCGGGCGCATTGACGCGCAGCGCCGCACGCACCCAATCCATCCGATAGGCAACATGGTCAAAACCTGTGTCGGGCAGGCCAGCGCACAGGCCCACCGCCGCAACATTTGGTTCACCCGCAGGAATATATCCACCGCGCGCCGCGTTCAGTGCCTTTGGGCCATGCATGGCATCGACCAACTCAATTGAGGGGACAAGACCAATGGCTACGCAAACTGTGTCGCAAGCAATGTCCGTTCCATCGGTCAAGGTGATGGATTCAATCCCATCAAGCCCACCTTTGCTTGCCGCGATGCTTTGCCCATAATATGTGTTTATGGCCGCTGCCGTAACTTTTGCGAGGAGTGCGGCATCGCCTTGCGGACCATCGCGTACTTCCACCAAAGCCGCGACATCCAGCCCATGTTCCTTCGCCAGAAGCGCGGTTTCGAGCGCGAGGTCATGCGACCCCAAAACGACAATGCGACGCCCGGAAAATGCGCCATAACGGGACAGCAGCATTTGCAAAGCGGCGGCCCCCATCACACCTGGCTGGTTCCAGCCCGGAAAGGCAATGGCAAGATCGCGCGCGCCCGTAGCGAGCACAATTCGGTCAAAGCCGACCAGCCAAGACCGTTCTGCATCGGCAAGGCCAACAACTTGTTCTGGTAAGCTCTGCACGCCCGGTCCGTTGCGATATACGCCCCATGCGGTGGTACCGAGCAGCAGCTCAACACCCGCTTCCATCGCCCTTTCAAGATCCGGCATGCTCATGAAAATGGCTTCGAGCATCCGGTCGCTATTTTGCGTCGCGGCCGTCATGCGGCCCCCAAAATAGAGCGGCGTATCATTACCCCTTCGTGCGCCAGACACGGGATTTTCATCGACCAGCAGCACCGACGCGCCGCTGGCCGCCCCTTCTATAGCAGCGGCAAAGCCGCTTGGCCCGGCACCAATGACGACAAGGTCATATTTTGCTTCGGGTGCGCTTCGTGTGCCATTGATGGCGCACACATCGGTTCCGGTAAAATTCAGATCCATCAAACTGTTTCCAATGCCTGTTTCAAATCGCCGATCAAATCGTCGACATGTTCCAACCCGACCGATAGGCGCATCGAGCCATCGGTTATTCCGCCTTCCAATCGCTGCTCGCGCGCGACTGCATAATGCGTTGTGCTCGCCGAATGGCAGATCAATGTTTCTGACCCGCCAAGGCTGACTGCAACCTTCATCAGCTTGAGCTGATCCAACATCCGGAACGCTTCTGCTTCACCGCCATGCAGGTGGAAGGAAAAGGTCGATCCGGCGGCCTTGCACTGCCGATCATATACAGCGCGTTGCCGCGAACCTTCGGGCAGAAAGCCTAAATAAGTGACGCCAGCGACCTTGGGATGGTCGCGCAAATATTCCGCAACGAGGCGGGCATTGCGCATGGCCCGCTCGGTGCGCACCGAGACCGATGCCAACGACCGGAGCACAAGCCAGGCCGTGAAAGGATCCAGATGATTGCCCCAAGTTGTCCGCTGGAGTTTGAGCTGATCGATCAGTTCCTTACGGCCCGAAATGCCGCCCGCCAGCAAGTCGCTATGACCACCGCAATATTTCGTGAGGGAGGTCATGCACAGGTCCACACCATGTGAAATCGGGCGCTGCGCGAAAGGTCCAAGCAATGTATTGTCGACAACAACAAGTGGCCGATGTCCCTGTTTTGCGCCAATTTCATTGGAAATCCAGACCATGAGGTCGAGATCAACAATCGCAGCCGTCGGGTTGGCGGGCGTTTCTGCGATGATCAGCTTTAACGGGCCTTTTGCCATTGCGGCCTCTGCAGCGGCCCGGACATGATCTTCATCTGTGCCATCCAGATAGGCGGTCACATGCGATCCGAATTGCGGCATCATGATGTTGTAGAGAAAATCCACCCCGCCATAAATGGGCCGCCCATGCAGCACGCTATCGCCGGGACGAACATGGGCCAGCGCAATGCTGGAGTGCGCGGCCATGCCGCTGCAATAGGCCACAGCATTTTCTGCGCCATCAATGGCCGCGAGGCGCGTTTCCAGAAAATCCAGACCCGGATGGCCGAGCCTGGAATAGATATGGTTGGTTTCCCCAACGAGCGGCCCGGTGCCGTCAAAATAGGCCTCATGCACGTCTTTGGCATGCTGCGCCGATGGATAGACAAATGTGGAGGTCATGAAGATCGGGGGCTTTGCCGCACCCATCCCCATTTGCGGATCATATCCGAAGGCTACCGCCAATGTTTCTGGGTGAAAGTCCCCCGACTTTTTATTTGCCATGAGCGTCAATATAGACACGCGAAACGTCACAATACCAGTCGGTAAATCGGCGGGCGAGCATCTCAGCATCGGCCGAATAGGGGCCGGGCGTATATCCGGGGCTATTGACGCCCTTATGATTGTTTTCCGCCAGTTCCTTGTCCTGCGAATTGGTGACCGCCCACAGGGAGATGAGGGCATCGATATCATAATCGACTCCTTCCACAGCATCCTTGTGGACATACCATTTGCTGAACACATGCGTTTCCGTTGGGCTCACCGGCATGCAGCTGAACATGAATACATAGTCCGACGTTGCATGTGCGAACAGGTGCGGGTCAATCGCCCAGCGCAGCGAACCAATATCGCCGTCATTCGCCGTGATCAGCGGCTTTTTGATGAGCGGCTTGCCATCCTCCGACATGGAGGTGCAGCCTTCATTGAGCGCGAAGCGGGCAACCTGCCACCAATGTCCTTCCACTGGCTCATGCGGAAAGCCATGGGCGTCCATGGCGGCGCTAAAGGCCTCGGCGCGCGCATCTTCATGCGCGTCAAAGTGCTTAGACATGCCAACGGGAAAGGTCTTTGCCAATTCCGGATGGCCCGTTGCGCAATGATAGCATTCGCGGGCATTTTCCATGACGAGCTTCCAATTCGCATGTTCGACCAGCTTGTCGACATGGGCGAGCTTTAGATTTTCGAAATTGGCAGGGGCCGCATAAGCCGAAAACTTCTCCCGGAAATCATCGATAGGCGGTGGATTGTCTGCAAGGCAAATGAAGACTGCGCCACCGAAACAGGCTATCGCAATGGATTTCAGGCCATGGGCGCCTTTGTCGAAATCGTCTTCCATGCGGCCTGCCGCAAAGAGTGACCCGTCCAGATCATAGGTCCAGCGATGATAGGGGCAGACCAGTTTTGGCGCGGTGCCATGGCCGGGTTGGCAAACCATGGAGCCACGGTGGCGGCAACTATTGTGAAAAGCGCGGATCGTGCCTTCCTTATCGCGCGTGATGACCACAGGCCATTTGCCCACCATCATGGAGATGTAGCTGCCTGCTTTTGGCAATTCACATTCCATGCCGGCCATCAGCCAGCTTTGGCCATAAATCGCCGTCATATCGAATTCAAAGGCCTCTTGGCTCGTGTAGAGACCTTGGGGAAGGGTATGGCCCGTTCGCCGTTCGCGAAACATGGCGTCAATGCGCTGAAGATCCATGGCTATCTGTCCCCAAATTAACTGGCCGGAATTATGTGGTTGGTGGCTTGAACCATCCGGGCAAAGCGATAAAATCTCTTTTTCGCATGGCCCCATAACAAAATGTCGGGCTATGGGGGTGTGACTGCAACCAATCCTACCATGAAGGCCTGTCCCATTCATACAAAGGGCACCATTAATCGCCGTTGGCTCCCCCTAAACGCGCTGCGGGCGTTTGAGGCTGTGGGGCAGCCGAAAAGCTTTACGGGTGGCGCGGCCGCTCTTTCTGTCTCGCAAAGCGCGATGAGCCGACATGTGAGTGGGCTAGAGGAATTGCTGGGCAAGCAGCTGTTTGAACGCGAAGCATCCCGACTTGTTCTAACAGCAGCCGGAGCCGAGCTTTTGCCAGTGGTAACCAAAAGCCTTGATCGCATTGAACAGACGATGAATGCGATCCGGGACGACAATTTGGCGCACCGCACTGTGCGCATCCATATTCCGCCTTCGTTGCTGCAACAGCAATTCTTGCCGATCCTGAAAGATTTTCGGTCGGAATATCCCGATATTCGGGTCGATGTTTCCAGCTCAAACGTGACGGGCCTTCCAGCAACGGCGCTGGATATGGCCATTGTCTATGACCGACCCAATGTGGATGATCAGGTGACCGATCTCTTGTGGATGGTCCGCGTCGCCCCGCTATGTAGCCCCGAGACCGCAAAATTGGCGCAAGAGCGATCCTTGGGTGATTTTTTGAGCCAGCAGGATTTGCTGCACATTAAGCTGGAGGATCAACCGCGCGATTTGCTCTGGTCTGCCTTTGCCCGGCAAATGGGTGTGAAGGTGAATACCGCAGACGGCATCGCCTTTGATACGGCCATCACCGCTGCCCATTATGCGATGACGGCCAATGGCGTCCTGTTGGGGGATGTTGATATGTTTGCCGAAGAAATCGCACATGGCCGTCTTCAAATGACTTATGAGGCCGTGGTCGAAGATGGCTATGGCTATTATCTGAAACTCCACGCCGATGATCTGTCAGATCCAGCGATGGCCCTGTTCAGAAGCTGGCTGATCCAGCGGTTCGGCGCAATGCGCCAGTCCTGATCGCCATAGGGCAAACGGGGTTAGAACAGCCCTTCAAGTTGATATTGTGCGGCGCTCGGCTTGGTCGGTCGAAGCAGTCCACGGTTGGCTGCGGATAGCGCACTTTGACCGCTTATGGGCGTGCAGGCGCGGCCTGCTAGAAAATCTAGCCCCGCCCGCACAGAAGCTTCTGCCGGATCACCCAGCGGTCGGCTGATATCGTCTGCGGCCTGGCAAGTGGAGGCCATTTTGCTGGCGAGGCCTGTATAATAATCCCCTTGCCGCGCCGCATTTTCTACGCGGAAGGCAACAATCCGGAACCGATCATCGCACACGCTCCTGTCGCGCGGGATCTGCCCGACGGGTTTGCCATAGGTGTTGGAGCCGATCAGGGCGGTTGCCGCACCCAGAAAGGGGAGTTGACCGTTAATGACCATTTCGCTTGCGGAGGCGCTGGCGCTTGTCCCAATAAAGGCAACGCGCGTGACCGGAACCGCTTGAGACTGGGCGCGTAAGCTATAGCTTTCATTTTCAGAGGATTTTTCCGGGCGGAAGGTCGTGTAACTCCAAATCTGAGGGGCGCGATTGGCGTTGAGCAAATCAGCCATTGTTTCCGCCACGGAAACCAGCCCGCCGCCATTATAGCGAAAATCAATAATCAATTCTGTAATGCCTTGGGTGCGCATCGCATCAAAGGCGGTGCGCAACTGATCATTCGCCGTCCCAATGAATGTCCGCAGATTGATATAACCCACGCGCCGGCCATTATCGTTGATGATCTTATACCCATAGCGCGAAGAAACCGGGGCAAGCGTATAGTCTCTTTTGCTCACCGTAACCTCACGCTCGGCCCCATTTGCGCGGATCGTCATGGTGCGCGTCAGTCCCGCTGTGGATGGGCCGAGTGCATCGGCAACTGCCGTTGCGCCGCCGGATGCAAAGAGCGTGGTTACACTGCGCAAGCTGGTGGGCGTTTCCCCAATGGCGAGAATTTCCGTGCCTCGATCAATTCCGGCGGCAAGAGCTGGAGCGTCTTCAAAGGCTTCGAGAACAAAGACCCGGCGGTTCGTCGCATCATAATTTAACCGCACCCCAATGCCCGCGCTGGACCCGGAACTGAAATAGGCATTTTCTTCCGCAATGGAGGTCACATAGGTAAAATATCGGTCGCGCGATTGTGCCCGGGCAGGCGCAACAAGCGCATCCACATAATCATCAACATTGCTATAAGCGGCCGGGTTTACGCTGAGATCGAGCGATTCTGGGAAAAGATACCATTGCCTCAATTCGCTCAAAGCCCAATCCTGCCTGTCGCGCAGGCTGCATGTCGTATTGATAGGGGTTGGCGAAGGAGCGGTTGGCGTTGTCCCAGCGGTGCTACCGTTACTGCTTTGCCCGCCTCCGCCACATGAGGCGAGGAGAATACAAGCGGTCAGAGCCGAGACAGATTTACGCACTATCATGCAATCAGGATAACCTAGGTTATTGCAAAGGCAATGGGCGATGCTGGTGCTGGTGGTGTCAGAAATTCGGGAAATTTTCGCAAAGCCATTGGCCAAATCGGATCTGATGTTAGAAAGAGGCTGATCTTTAAGGAAGAATGACCCCATGAATATTGCTGAAGCAGTTGCTACGCGTCGTTCCATTCGTGCTTTTCTGGATAAGCCCGTTCCGTCAGAAACGCTGCGGCGCGTGCTTGATCAGGCGCGCATGGCGCCGTCTGGATGTAACTTCCAACCTTGGGAAGCGACCCTGCTTGCTGGCGCGCCACTAAAGGCCCTGCAAGAACGGCTGTTGGCCACTCAGCCCGATAGTCCGCTGGAGTATGATTTCTCAGCCCCCGGGCAACATGAAAAATATCAATCTCGGCTGCACTCACTTGGTGCGCGCATGTATGAGTCCATGGGGATTGCCCGTGATGACGCGGAACAGCGGGCCTCCTTTGCGCAGGCCAATATGGTCTCCTTTGGGGCGCCGGTTTTGCTCCTTTGCCACTTCCCGAAATTTATGAAGGAACCCCAATGGTCAGACGTCGGGATGTGGCTGCAGACAATCATGCTGCTGCTGCGTGGCGAAGGCCTGGATAGCTGTCCGCAGGAATATATGGGCATGTATGGCCGGACCATTAAGGATCAGCTCGGTCTTTCGGATGATACATTACTGTTCTGCGGCCTCGCAATTGGCTGGCGCGCAGAAGACGCCCCAATGAACAATTTTGTTCGGGAGCGGGTGTCGCTGGAAGATCATATTACGTTTCTTGGGATCGACTAAGGCTCGGTAGTTCCGGGCGGGGTCAGGTGCGACTTTCGCACATGACACCGCCGGGACTTAGCCGATTGAGAGTTTGCCATGTTCTAGCTTTGGGAGAACATAGCGGGCGAACAT
>JBJTAW010000107.1:0-2563 GCA_046091025.1 Chakrabartia sp.
TAATTGGCCTGCCCCGGATTTCCGGTGACGCCCACAACGCTTGTGACAGAGATGATCCGGCCAAAACGGGCCTTCATCATCGGCTTGGCCGCCGCCCGACACAGGCGGAAGGCCGCTTCCAAATTGATGCGGATCACGTCCGACCAATCCTCATCCTTCATCCGCAGGATCAGGCCATCGCGGGTCACGCCCGCATTGTTGATCAAGATGTCAATCTTACCCCCCAGCGCCTCAAGTGCGGCCGGGATCAAAGCCTCAACAGACGCTGCATCCCCCAAATTGCAGGGCAGGATCAACGTGTCGCCGCCAATTTCTGCAGCCACGGCCTTCAACGCGTCTTCACGCGTGCCCGATAGCGCGACCTTCGCGCCCTGCGTAACCAAGGCCTTGGCCACCGCAGAACCAATCCCGCCAGACGCCCCTGTCACCAATGCGGTCATTCCTGTGAGGTTAAACATAGCTCTCTCCTTGAATCGGTCTGCTTAAAGGCTTTTGGCAATGGCTTCGATGTCGTCCATTGAGATCAGGCTGGTGGCTTCCGCATCGGGCAGGGATCGTTTGACCATCGGGGCGAGCACCTTGCCGCCAAATTCGACAAAATCGGTCACACCAGCGGCCGCCATCGCGATCACCGATTCACGCCAGCGCACCCGTCCGGTCACTTGGTCGACCAACAGCCGCTTGATCGTCTCGGCATCCGCAACAGGGGTGGCTGTCACATTGGCATAAACCGGAACAAGCGGCGCAGACAGCGCGGCGTCGGCCAAGGCGTCGGCCATGGCATCGGCGGCCGGTTGCATCAGCGGGCAATGAAAGGGGGCAGAAACGGGCAACAAAATGCCGCGCTTAATCCCATGATCCTTGACCAGTTCAATGGCCCGATCAATCGCGGCTTTATGGCCGGAAATGACGACTTGTCCGGGGTCATTATCATTGGCGACGGTGCAGACATCGCCTTGCGCGGCGGCTTCGGCCAGCGCTTGTGCCTTTTCAATATCCGCGCCGAGCAGCGCGGCCATGGCGCCCGTGCCAACGGGTGTCGCCGCCTGCATCGCTTGCCCGCGCAGCTTGAGCAGCCGGGCCGTTGTGGACAGATCAAAAGCGCCTGCCGCGCACAAGGCGCTATATTCCCCCAGGCTATGGCCCGCGACATAATCGGCCTTTTCAGACAGGCGCAGGCCGCCTTCTTTCTCAAGCACGCGCAAGGTCGCAATGGCATTGGCCATGATGGCGGGCTGGGCATTTTCGGTGAGCGTCAGCTGATCTTCCGGGCCTTCGGTCATCAGGCGGAACAGCGATTGGCCCAACGCCTCATCGACTTCCTGAAACACCTCCCGCGCAACGGCACTGGCATCGGCCAGCGCCTTGCCCATGCCGACGGACTGGCTGCCCTGTCCCGGACAAATAAATGCGCGCATCGCTCACCCCTACACGCAGTTGCCATTCATGGCGCGGTTAGGCGAAGGCGCGGCGCGTGTCGAGATTTGCGTTGCACCCTCTTTGATCGGGTGTTTTTCTACCCACGCCCTTGAACCCTCGCCATTCGCCAGCTAAGGGGCGCGCCTGCCTTCATCGGGGTCACACCCGATTTCAGAGTCGGGGAGTAGCTCAGCCTGGTAGAGCACTGTCTTCGGGAGGCAGGGGCCGGAGGTTCGAATCCTCTCTCCCCGACCATTTTTCTATCAGCGTAACAGCGGCTGGCGTGATCGCCTTCGCCACCCGACAGGCGCCTCTATTGTATCGGCGTCGGGTGTCTATTTTGCTCCCAATGTTACCGAGCATGCGCCGAATATTTGGGACTCGTCGCTACTCCGGAAGCCATAACCGATATAAACCGTATATTCTCCATTTTTGATGAAGATAGGCTCAACCTTTCTTTTCACCAGATCGGCTCTCAAGCCCATTGCTGTACGTAGGGGAATATCTATTTGATCCATCTTTTCTAAATTATTACTTGTGAAGTTAAAACGCTGTGATTTCTTTCCACTCCTACTGAAAATGTAATCATAGCTCTTATACCCAAAATCAGGCTCTACACGTATCGCATCGCCAGCACCCCGCTTTGCCATCGTGATAATTAGATGTCCGCCATCTGCACGCCGCACGATTTTGCATGAACGGATCGCATTATCGGGCGCATTTAGGAGACCAGAGAAATCGGGTTCAGCAGGCGCCGAAGCCTCTTGGGCGGCCACCAGAAGGACAGGGGCCAGAATGGAGATTGCCATAGGAAATCAACCTTTCAGAAGGATGCATGGATATGGGGAGGAACTCCTTCGTCTAATGGCTTGCCGCCATGTTTCTTAATTGTTCTTCGAAGCGCTTCTTGCTGAGCCCAAGTCATATCTCTCGTCCTGAAATCAACGCCCCGTCTTTCGAGATGCTTCGAAACCGGCTTTCCGTTGCGGTGATGTTTATCGATGATTGCCGACATATCGCTCAGGATTTGCGATCGGGATTTTCCCTTTGCCTTCCCCTGTCGATAGGCGTCAGCAATCTGGGCGGCTTGCGGCCCTTTGTACGTGCTGAAATCCCCATGGCTAAATTTATAATACATGCGTTC